>CANESK010000062.1 GCA_947441075.1 Verrucomicrobia subdivision 6 bacterium | reverse complement strand
TTTGTTCTATCAGCAATCTTCGCAGTTTTGTGGGTATCGACAACTTGGTTGATTTCATTACCACCTGTCTTGAGCACCCTGCCGCCGCGAATGAAGCCTTCATGGTGAGTGACGGTGAAGATCTTTCCACGCCAGATTTAATTCGGCGAATGGCCCGTGCGATGAATCGACCTGCGCGTTTACTGTCGGTTCCGGTGTGGACTTTGAAGGTGGGGGCTTCGTTGATCGGCAAGGGTGATGCGGTGCAGCGCTTGTGCGGTAATTTGCAGGTCGATATCTCCAAGTCGCGCACACTCCTTGGATGGAATCCGCCCATCTCCGTAGACGAAGGGTTGAGGAGGGCGGTGGGTGGGGGTTAGAGATTGGTTCCCGCAGTCGCGGGACGCGCTTACGCGCGGAGTAGTGATTAGGGATTGGTTAATGGTGAGTGGTGACTAGTGATTAGGGGAAGATCGGCGAAGGATTAAGCACTGATGGGTGTACGATCGTAAGTCAGTAAAACTTTATGAAGAGAATCGTTGATCTGCTGGCGGCGCTAGGGTTGATCCTGGTCTTTGCGCCACTTTTTCTTTTAGTGGTGCTGGCGGTCAGGCTGACCTCTGTTGGACCGGTGCTGTTCCGTACTCAGCGAGTTGGCAAAGGCAACAAACTGTTTACGATGTATAAATTCCGGACGATGCGGATAGATACCCCGCAGGTGGCAACCCATCTCTTGAAGGAACCCGATCAGTTTCTCACACCGATCGGAAAATTTCTTCGCCGTACTAGCCTGGATGAGCTACCGCAGTTGATCAATGTACTGCGCGGCGAGATGTCGCTGGTAGGACCTCGACCCGCCCTCTTCAATCAGGAGGACTTGATTGCCTTACGCGCCGCTGGGGGAGTTGACGCGCTGATTCCAGGGATTACCGGTTGGGCGCAGGTAAACGGACGGGACGAACTACCGATTCCAGAAAAAGTGAAACTCGATGAGTGGTATTTGAAGAATCGGAGCTTTTGGCTGGATCTCAAAATAGTAGGAATGACAGTTTTCAAAGTGATCCGGAAAGAAGGGGTGGCGCATTAGGGGATGGGGGGGCGGTGAGTGGGGATTAGTCCCCGCAGTCGCGGGACACGCTTACACGTGGTTGCGGCCCCGACAGGAGTACGGGGTAGAGACGCATGCGCGCGGATTGGGAAGTTTTTACTCACGCAAAGGTCGCAAAGGAGTGATTAGAGCGGGAGCGCGGATTGGTGATTAGAAATAGGATAAAAAAAGTTGTTACAACCTAGCGACAAACTGCTTATAGCATCAGATCCCGGAACACGATCTTTTACCCTTTGCTTGCTTATTTACTCAAAAATGATGATGATCGACAGCTATGTTTGTGTGGAATAAGGCAACTCGAGTCTTCCTCCTGTGCCTGCTCTATGGAGCAGCCCTGGCGGTGTCCCTTTATGTGGCGTTTCAGTTGAGGTTCGACTTCTATCCCGCCCCCTACATGGATCGGTATAAGTTGGGTTTAGGGATTAGCTTGGGGTTGACCCTCCCACTCCTCTGGATGTTTGGACAGTTCCGATCTCTCCTTTCGTACTTCGGGTTGCCCGATGCCCAAAAAATTGTTTTCGCCACTTCGTTGGCCAATGCAGGGTTACTCGCCGCCAACTATCTCAATCCAGGGCTTCTCACCCCGCCTCGTGGGGTGGTGGTGATCAACTTTGTTTTTGTCACGATTGGATTGATTGGGGCGCGTCTAAGCATCCGCATTCTGCGGGAACGGTTCCAAGAGAAAGCCCCCTCTGGCAGACCTAAAAAACGGCTGGCGGTCTATGGTGCGGGTTCGGCAGGGGCTGCCTTGGTGGAGGAGTTGATGGCGAGGCCTAACTTGCGGATGCAGGTTTGCGCAATTTTCGATGACGACAAGCGCAAGGCGCAAACCAGAATCCACGGAGTGCCGATTTTGGGCGACTTGGCCAACCTACGCAAAGGGGCAGCTGAATTAAATCTCGAAGAGGTGATTCTTGCCATGCCCACGGCAGACCCAACTAGGACGCGGGCGGTGGTGGCCCAGTGCCGGCGATTAAATATTCCTGTTCGCACTATTCCTACCCTGCATCACGTGGTCAATGGGCATCTGCATCTGGATCGAATTAAGCCAGTGGAGTTTGAGGATCTGCTCTGCCGCGAATCGGTGGAAATGGAGACTCCTCGGAGTTCGGGTTGGATTGCGGGAAGGCGAGTACTGGTGACGGGGGCGGGTGGGACCATTGGATGTGAACTGGCTCGGCAGGTGTGGGCTTGCCATCCCAAAAGCATCATCTTGGTTGACCGAAGTGAGCCGGCACTGTTCGAAATTGAGCAGGAGCTAAGAGAGGATGGGGCGGGCAGTGAGATGCAGGCGATCGTGGCCGATGTGGGAGACACGCACAGGCTCGACACTATTTTTGCCCAGCAGAAACCCGATCTAATTTTTCACGCGGCGGCCCACAAGCATGTGCCGTTGATGGAACAGCAGGTGGCGGAGGCATTGACCAACAACTCCTTGAAAACAATCGCTTTGGCGAAGCTCGCTACTGCCCATGGAGTGAAGGATTTTGTTATGATTTCGACAGATAAGGCGATCAACCCAACGAATGTGATGGGGGTCAGCAAGCGCCTCGCGGAAATTGGACTGCAGGGGCTGTATAAAAAGAGCTCGCAGATGACGATCACCTCTGTTCGTTTCGGTAATGTTTTGGGCTCGTCGGGCAGTGTCATTCCCACCTTCCGACGTCAGATCGCCGCTGGGGGACCAGTGACGGTGACACATCCTGAAGTGACCCGCTACTTCATGAGTGTGGCAGAGGCGGTGGGGCTTGTTTTGACGGCAGGGCGATTAGGTAAGGGAGGGGATATTTTCGTTCTAGATATGGGAGAACCTGTGAAGATCGAAGAGATGGCGCGTCAGTTGATCGAGCTCAGCGGGTTTGAGCCGGGTCGGGAAATTGAGATTCGTTACACGGGCCTGCGACCTGGGGAAAAGCTGTATGAGGAGTTGAGCCATAACGACGAGGTTACGGAGAAGACGGAGCATCCAAAAATCTGGAAGCTGAAGCTTAAGTCTAGCAGCCAGCATGAGGAGTCTGATTTCAAGCGGTCGCTCGACTCGATCGTTGAGGAGGCGGCGAAGGGGAATATCTCGCAGGCGAAGCAGCGAATCAAGAATCTGGTGCCAGAATATCAGCCATGGCTGGGGTAACACCTCTCCTGCGTGCAGAAGATGGCTGGATTGTGGGCGTGGAAATCTTCCATGAAGGCAGTTTTAGCATTGGAGGTTCATTAGGGCGAACAAACCCACTGCTTTAAGCTTCTCATTGCATCATTATCACCAGCCCTAAAACCTAATGAGCGATAAATCCGCCTTTAAAATCTCCGACTATTTCTGGCCGTTGGGTGTGGGGATGTTGACAGGGTGGGTATGTCTCTATTTGTCCCTGGTTTATGTGTTGACGCATGGAGGCAGGATTCAGGGGTGGCATGCGGGGGTTTGGGTTCTGGCGACGTATTTGGGCACGTGGATCGCCATTCGTGGACAGAGGGCAGAGGACAGGGGGCAGATGTCGGAGGGCGGAGTACGGAAAGCGGAGGGTGAAGGGCAGAAGACGGAGGGCGGAGGACGGAGTACAGAGAGCATCCGGCATCCGGCATCTGGTCTCTGGCATCAAATTCGAATTTCTGGGGCCTTAACATGCTTGGCACTAATTCTCCCTCTGGCTTTCAGCTGGGTGCTAGGTCATTTCACCGACTTCAGCTGGGATGGGATGACAAGCCGGGGAATCACAGTGCGGAATCTGATGAATGGAGATTCGACGCTCAATGCCTACCCGTTAGGCCATTTGTTGGCGGGATTTCTGGCCCATATCACCGGCAATTGGCAGGCAGGCAAGGGGATCAATCTGACCCTCATATGGATCTGTTTCTGTTTTATTTTTCCGACGCTACAGCTTCTCAGCTTTTCAGGCTGGCGGCTGTGGTTTCTATCCACGGTCACGGCGCTAAGCCCTGTTGCGGTGTATCAAATCTCCTGCTTCCAGATCGATGGCCACGTGGCCTCACTCATCACCTGCCTGCTTTTTTCAATGTTAAGAATTCTGGCCTCGGAACCGACCCGACTAGACGGAGTGCTGTCGCTGGTGGCAGCTTTTACGGCCACAGCTGCTTGCAAAACCTCGGGCTTTTTTTATGGCGGCATTATTATTTTTATATTCTCAATTTTCTATCACCTTCGTTTTGGTCATTGGAAAAAATATTGGCTCTCCTTTTTGGTGATGAGTTTAATTGGAGTTTTTTCGCTATTCATTCGTCAGGTGGGAGTGGGAGGTATTAATTCTGTGCACGATTTGGAAAAGGCTGTAAATATCAGGTCTCCTGGATTTGGAGTTGGAAGTGGTGCGAGTGGAATTCCAGGTCTTGCCGGCAAGAACAAGCTTGGCCAGTTCATTGCAAGCAGCTGCGCCTACACTGAAATTTATCCCGCAACCATAAAAATCAAACCGATTTTCTGGATGCAACGCAGGGAGTTGCGGGTGTTCGAGGATTTAACCCCCGATCCCCGGGCTGGTGGGTTTGGCCCTCTCTATAGCACAGCCCTACTTCTCGCGGGGGCGGGTTGCCTGTATCTTCTGTTTTGCGGCCAAGGAATGTACTGGCCTGCTTGGTTTCTTTTTCTGGGCGCAGTCGCTTCGTCTTTTGGATCACAAGTTTGGTGGGCGAGATGGACACCGCAGAACTGGCTTATTGTCATTGCCTTATTAATGACGATTTTAGCAGTGCCAGTAGAGGGAAAGTTGTTCAAAGGAGTAAGGGCTCTTGCCGCCATCACAGCAGGCTTAAACGTTTTTCTGATTACCTTTTACTACTTTGTTGGAATGATTAAGCAGGAGAGAGTTTTAAATCGGCAGATTCAGCTCGCGTCAGATCTAGGTAATCCAGTGCCGATTTTTATGAATTTAATCAAAGAGAGTCATATTGTGGGAACTTCATTTTTGGCATCAGAGTGGTGGTTTGTGGATCGGGGTATGCCAGTGACGAAGCTGGAGAAGGAGCCCATCCGGCCGCGAATGCGAATCCATAAGACCACAACCTATATCCCACTGCCGAGCGATTGGAGGCTTGGCCTTAAAAGTCCCAAAGATGAGGAGCTCTTTAGGAAAAGGGGTTTGATTGAGGATTGATTCGGAGGTCGAGAGATCGATATTGGAAGTAAATTGTTGTGAACTTTAATTCGATTCGAGCGAACCTGGGGAGGGGTGTTCATAAGGCCGCCAAGAGGATCGGTTTGGGCGTGAACGGGCCGATAAACGTAGGATATGGAAAGTTTTTTGGGGCAAAAACAATTGACCCGGAACGGACGAAAGAAGCCACGCCTTCCAAGCCGGTGTTGCCAAAGATCCATCCGCTACTTGCAACCAACCCGATATCTTACCGCAGCACATGGGTGGTGAAATTCAAGAGGTTGAGGGTATTCGGGCCGACGGTAACCGTGGTGGATGAGGGCGGCGAGTTGCTGGCGGATGTGTCGGTCGAATGGGGCAGAAAAGCGGAGGAGAACTGGGCCTTTAGGCGGCTGTTACTACCCAAACGGCATCCCGTTAATGGGCGAACCTTGGTTTTAGCAAGTACGGGGGGGAATACTTATTTTCATTGGATCACTGATGTGCTGCCACGCTTGGGCTTGGCGAGGCGGGGAGGTTATGATCCAGCATCTTTTGACTGGGTTCTGGTGAATGGCCTGACTCATCCATTCCAAGAGGAAACCCTTGAACATATTGGAATTTCGAAAAACCGCTGTTTGTCCTTTCACAAAACGGAGTTGGCTTATGAAATGGAAGAAGCGTTACTACCCAGTTTGCCAGGAGTTCCCGGGGTGGTCCCGCCAGAAACAGTGGATTTTTTGCGGAATGCCTTTCCTGCCGAAAAAAATCCCAGAAGTCGCAAAATCTTTATCGGGCGGAGTGCAGCAAAACATCGGATATTGATCCATGAGAAGGAGATTTGGGCTCAGTTACAAAAGAGGGGATTTGATTCTGTGGATTGTGGAAAAATGTCTGTGCAGGAGCAGGCAGAGGTCTTTGGCTCAGCCGAGGTGGTGGTTGGAGCCCATGGAGCAGCCCTGACGAACCTGGTCTTTTGCCGACCAGGAACCCCGGTCGTGGAACTTTTTAGTCCTGCTTACGTCAATCCCTGTTACCGCGATCTGTGCGTTGCGGCCGGCTTAAGGCATGCAGCAGTGATAGGCAACGGAAAGGATTGGGGGTTATCGGAAAGGCATGACCAGCCATCGGTCCCCATCACTGCCAGCTGGGAGCTTGTGGAAGAAGCTCTTGCAGAAATTGTCCGGTAGTTAAGAGTTCAGCCGGCAGCGGGCTTGGCAAAAACTATTCTGACGGCAGTTTATTTCGCTTCGCTAGGCGCCATTTAGTTAGGCCGAAAAACCAGCGACGTTGGGCGACGGGCTTGATTTCAGCACTGAAGATTTGCCCGAGAAAATCCAGAAGCTTGGCTTCGGAGAAAACATCGGGAGATGTATTATTGAGAAAGGGTGGAGCTTGAAGGTAGCGAAGGTAGAGAGCCTCATTGGTATCGACCTCGCAAACATAGTCGGCCAGTTCAGACAAGGATTTGAAATCGTAAGCATTAATGAAAGCTTCTGGATTAAAATACTCCACGGCCCGTCGGTCGCCCCAGAAGATCGGCACCGTGTGCACCGCCAAGGGATCGTACATCTTTTCCGTCGTCCAGCCTTCGAGCTCTTTGTTTTCAAAGGCGATGGTGAATTTGTAAGGCTTGAGGGCCTCCAATTTCGGAGCATGGCCACCAAGCACTTTACAGCCCGTATTATTCCCAGCGCGCCCGATGGAGTCTACTTTCCGCCTACGATTGAGTTTATCGAAAAAATCCATTCGTTTTTGGACTGTTCGGTTCACATAGGCGGAAAGCAAAGAGCAGAATCTTGTCTTTTCGGAACGGATTTGGCTCCAGTCGATATTCTTGCGGATCAGCGGTTTGGGAGAACGATTATAGGCGAAGATGGGCAGGTAGTAGTGTCGGGGATCGTTACCAAGGAAGGGAAGAATGGCATAGTCACATTCCTTCCAGTTTGGTTGGTAGACTTCATGGTGGGTATAGATTTTGGTGCAGTTGTAGAGGCGATGCCGTTGTCCAGTAAGAGCGTAGATCAGGAACTCCGGCCGGTCTTCTCGATGCAGTTGGTAGCGCTGGGATAGAAGTCTTACAAAAAAATCCTCTAGGTGAATTGGGCAATCGGAAAAGTTGATGGAAAGAGACGGAAGATCGCTCATTGGCCACGAGCTTCGCGGAAATATCGATAGCGGGCGAGCCAATCTCGGAGGGGGCGATGGCAAAGAAACCAACTGGCGAGTGATTCCTGCTGCAGACGGAGTTTTTCCCGCCATTCAGGATTTTGCTCAAGCTTTTCAACGAGGGTAATGATTTGATTCCACGTTTTCGGAGCTAGCTCCGAAAGCATCAGGGACCGATTGTTCGGCATAGTCGACGGGTCCGCAATAGCCAAGCAACCTGCTGAAACCGCCTCTTGGAAACTGTTTCCCCAAACAGGTTGTCCCCCCATCTGAAGAAAATAGCGTGCGCTGTGTAGTTTTTGCAGGCGTTCTGATGATAAGTCGGAGGTGGGCACTACTTCTATTGATTCGTTTATAGTGGCCCGAATATCGGGTGGCATCTTTTCAGATGTTATCCTCTCGAGTAGGACTCCAGAACGAGTGACCGAGGGCCTGGCTCCAAGAAGGAAGCGGTCGGATGGTTGTTGAAAGATAAAGGGGAATTCCACTACATGAGGCTTTAATTGTGGCCGAACACGCCAACGGCGGGATCCACCATTTAAAAAGCATTGGTATCCGGCCAGTGGGGCTTGGTAAGAAGCTTTGTAGGAAGGGGTGCCGGTTTCCCCAATCCAGTAGGACCAAAATACTTTGGGATATTTAGCGACAATCCGTGCAGGTATAGCGAGATCATGACAGATGACTGCGTCGTATTGGCTCCAGTCGTGTGACTCTGGCGCAATGGCAGACTTTCCTTGGGGCTGGCGGGGTTCGGGTCCAGCATGCGGCATTAAATTTCTGTGATTCTCATAGATCCGTGCTGTTTTGGACGGGCTAGGATCACCGGCAAAGGATTCGCGCCAATGTTGGCATTCGGAGTCTGGACTCTCGCGGACGATGATAAAATCGGTATGAAAGAGGGTGAAAAACGCGGTGGGTCCGAGCATTTTTGGAGTGGAGAGGACGAGGGAGAGAAGGTCGGCACTGGAGCCGGGACGGGTGTAAATGTGGCTGGCCACTTCACTTTTCACGACGGCAATACGAAGGGGAGGGACAAGTTGCGGGGCCTCTGGGTAAAGCGAGGCAGAGGGAGAGGCGTGGATTTCCAGCCAACGGAGGGATGGCCGCGGCAAGAAAGTGGTAAAGGGCTCGCACCATTCTGGAATTGCGGAAATCATGATTTATCCTAGCCCGAAAAATGATACCATGACGAGGTGGACCTGATGGGGAAAAAATGAATTTGCTGCGACAATTAAAAGGGCGGATTTATAGCCAATACCCCTCCTCGAGCTCAAAGTTACATGAGAAAAGACGGAAGGGACTTTTTTATCGATTCGTTCCCGCAGAAATATTGACATGCCAAATGGAACAAGATCGAATTTTCTGGGAGAAGTTTCTTCACCCACAAATGGGGGGGGTGTTTTGGGAGGTCGGGGCGGGGGACGGGGTGGTGGGAAGCCACACTTTAGGGTTGGAAATTAAGTGTGGATGGGGAGGGACAAATTTCGAGCCTCACAAGCAGCCGTCTCTGTATGCGGCGAAAGCTCGTAAGTGCCGGATGCTGAGCACGAATAAGGAATTTGGTTTTGAAGAGAAACCTGATCTGGTTGCCATCCACCGGCCGCAGGAGTTCACCGAGATTTGGGAGCGACTGGATGAAGGACTCATTGCTCCTCAATGGGTTATTGTGGAGAACGCGCAGCCCGATCCGAAGTGGTGCCGTTTCCTGAAGAGATTGGGGTACGAGTTGCGATTCTTTTTTCACGACGATGAGTATTATGAGCTTAAGAGATCCTGCCTTAGGCAGGAAACAGATGTCAGAAGGCGGATGACTGAAGCCGGATGCTAAGGAGCTAAGAACGGGAAAAGGAGGATTGATGGCAGAAAAAATATCTAGCTTCAGGGAGTTAAAGGCGTATCAAGCCGCAAGATCCCTTGCCCAGAATCTCTTTGAAGAAACTAAGAGGTGGCCCAAAGATGAGGTTTACTCGCTGACTAGCCAGATTCGCCGGTCCTCCCGCTCGGTGGGCGCGGCTCTGGCTGAGGCTTGGGCTAAAAGAAGTTATCCTGCGCACTTTCTTAGCAAATTGACTGATGCGGATGCGGAACTTCAGGAGGTGTTCCATTGGATTGAAACAGCTACCGAATGCAACTATTTT
>CANESK010000061.1 GCA_947441075.1 Verrucomicrobia subdivision 6 bacterium | reverse complement strand
TCGAACAAAGTTCTCCGCAGGCCAACCGCCCGCACAGGAATGTGTCGGCGGTTTTTTGTGCCCGCATCGGGATGCGTCAACCCAAGGAGACGCATCAACATGAGCACACTCACCCAACCCACACTGCTGGCCCCACTGGCCGCACTCAGCATCAAAATCGATTCAGAAAACCCAGATCATCACCTCTGGAATAACCACGGCACCTGGTGGATCCACTACACCGTCCACCAGTCCGACTACACCAAACGGCGAGTCCGAGTCTCCCTTGAGACTCGTAACCTCCGCGAAGCCCGTAGCCGCCGAAACTCCATCCTCACCCACCTCGAAACCGAAGGAGTAAAAACTTTCTAAAACCTCCACCACCTGAACGGAGTAGGACTGATGGGTTCAAATCCCACCCCGTCCGAGTCTTCGAGTACGGGGTAAATCCTTTCTAGCCAGAGGCGAAAGAAGATTAGATCGGGGCAAGGTATGATGGGGTTAGGCATGCATGGGCTTAACCCAATTTTTCAATTCGCTACGGAAGAGCTAGAGAGATGGATTTGTGACAATTTTGTGGCAGGGTCCAAAAAAAGCGATTGAGGGTTGAAAAACTGTAAAAACAGTCTTAGTTGAGCCTTTATGAAACTACACATTCTCGCTCTTGCTCTCGTGACGGCACTCACCTCATTCTCCGCTACCTCTAAAGCAGACAATATAATCTCCCTCACCGATAGCTTTAACTACCCTCAAGGTTGGCCGAATGGTTTAGAGCAACTCTATTTCGACGGATCATCTTTTAGTGTCGCCCCGTATTCAGCCAATAACTCAACCTCTCATGGATGGAACATCTACAATGACAGATCCATGATGGGTGGGGGGTCGGGTCTTTTGTTATGGAATTGGAGTAACACTTTTCAGTGGGTTACACCTGGCCCATTGGCAAAGGACACTCTCCTTGGTTCTGGCGCATCGCTCGGTGGTAATAACTATTATTTTCCCATGTATAGTTCGTCATCAAGTGCCTACTGGGGATTAGCCTATGCTATTGGTGGTGGTAATTTTAACTATGGATGGGTGCAGTTGAGCTATGATGCCTCAACTACAACAGCAACATTTGTTGGTGCCGCCATCAACACGAATGCCAACCAGTCAATCTTGGTCGGACAAGTACCCGAACCTTCCGCGCTTTCGCTTCTCGCCGTTGCTTTAGGTGGTTTGGCGACGTTGCGTCGTCGTCGGCCGTAGCGAAATCAAATCGTCACCATCACTTAGGCTGATTAACCTCAGCCAATGGAACTTAGCTTTGTTGTCCTAAAGATTCTTTTATCCGCATTTATCATTGCCGGAATCTCATGGTACGCAGGCAAGAATCCGTCACTGGCTGGCTTCCTGATTGCTTTCCCGATCGTATCCATTCTGGCGATTTCTTTTTCTTATTTTCAATACAGGGATATGGAAAAGATAAACCACTTTGCCAACTCCATTGTCGCAAGCATTCCACTTTCCCTTTTATTCTTTGTTCCGTTTATTCTGAACCGATGGCTCAAGTGGAGTTTCTTTCCTATTATTCTTTCAGGATTCATTTTCTTGTTCGTGGGATACCTGATTCATTCACGAATCTTCAAAACCTAATCCCCGCGTAACCGTGTCCCGCAACCGCGGGACCCCCCTTCCACCCCTTTCCGACCTTTGCGGCTCTACCCCGACCCGCGTCGGGGCTTTGCGTGAGTAAAAATCCACGCGTAAGCGTGTCCCGCAACTGCGGGGAAAAATTAAACATCCACGCGTCAGCGTGTCCCGCAACTGCGGGGAAAAATTAAACATCCACGCGTCAGCGTGTCCCGCAACCGCGGGGCAAAATCGCGGCGTCCTCGCTGCCTCCTCCCCTTGCCATAACTCCCTCTTACGCCTACGCTCCTCCTTAGGTGACCCCTTGCGCGAGCTCGGGTTCCGCCTAAGACTTAAGCAATTATTAATAAGGAGGTTGCGACCATGAAAAACGCCCTTGTTTTGGGGACTGGCGGGGTTGGCTCGGTCATCGGTCAGCGCCTCCATACCTACGATTGCTACGGCGATATCTACCTCGGAGATGTCGAAACCCAATTCGCCGATATCCTCCACGCTAAAACCGACGACAGTCGCTTCAAAGTCGTCAAACTCGACGCCAACGATCCCGTCGCCCTCGCCACTTTCATCAAAGAAAATAAAATTTTTGTCACGATCAACGCCTGCCCCAGCTTCGTTAACCCCTCCGTTCTCACCGCCTGCGCCGAGGCTGGCTCCAATTATATCGATATGGCCTCCGACTGCTACGTCCCCCCAGGCGTAAAAAAATTCGGTAAAAGTTCCTTCGAAGCCGAAATCGAAAAGTACCACGACACCTTCGTCAAAAAAGATATCACCGCCGTTCTCTCCATGGGCATGGACCCTGGAGCCGTTAACATCTTCGCCCGCTGGGCCGTCGATCGCCTCGACATCGCCACCTCCATCCGCGTTCTCGATGCCGATAATGCCGAGGTCAAAGGCTACCGCTTCGCCGTTCTCTTCAGCCCAGAAACCCTCTTCGAAGAGCTCGGCGCCGTCCCCTATTTCGTCAAGGACGGTCGCATCGTTTCAGGAAAACCCCTCGAAACCGAAGTCGAAGTCCTCCGCTTCCCCGATCCCATCGGCTTCATGAAAACCTACGCTGTCGCCCACGAAGAAGGAGTCAGCCTCGGCATCTATCCTCCCTTCGTCGCCAAAGGCGTGAACTACTCCGTTTTCAAATACACCCTCTCCGACAAGGTGGTTAACATCGCCAAATCTCTCGCCCTCCTCGATCTCGATAACTGGCGCAAAATGAAAGTCGACGGAGTCGAGGTCTCCCCCGTCCGCGTCGCCACCGGCCGCCTCCCCAAACCCGCCCAACTCGGCTCCACCGTCGACGGCTACTCCTGCGTCGGCACCGAAGTCCGTGGGATGAAAGACGGCGTCCGAACCGAATACTTCGTCTACACCATGGACGACCACCGCGAAACCTACCTCCGCTACGGCTACTCCCTCACCGTCATCCAAACCGGCCTACCCCCTGCGCTCATCTGCCGCCTTATGGCCGAAGGCCGACTCAAAGAACGCGGCGTCATGATGCCCGAAGCCCTCGACCCTGAAATTATTATGCGCGAACTCCCCGACGAAGGTATCCCCATCTACGTCGAACAACGCCGCGTCGAACCTCCCTCCCGCTTCCCCCTCCCGAAAAGCAAAAAATAATAATCCCACGCTCGGTAGGGCTGACCGTGTCGGTCAGCCGATTGAACTCTCAACCGCTCAAACCTAAATCGCCCTATCGGCCGATGGAGACCATCGACCCTACCAACACCCTCACACCATGCCTCAAAAATCCCTCCTTCCCCTCCGCCAACTTTTACGATAGGGTTTTATTTCCATGGTTGAAATCCGACTCAAACGAGGTGAATCCGTCGATAAGGCTCTTCGCCGCTTGAAGAAGAAGCTCGATCGCGAAGGTACCCTCCGCGACGCACGCTCCCGCCGTTCCTACGAAAAGCCTAGCGTCCGCCGTCGTCGTAAGTTGAAAGAACCCAAAATCAACTACTACGGCAATTTCTCACTCTAAACCCACCGCTCTCTCAGGCCACTCCGACCCCTTCGAGGTCGACCAAGTCGATCTCCTCCTCTCCCCCGATAACCCTTTCCGTCACCGTATCACCATCCTCCCCTCCGCTACCTCCACCCAAGACCTCCTCCGCCCCACCCCATCTTCTCTCCCCACCTACCTCCCCGCCGTCCTCGCCGCCGAAATCCAAACCGCAGGACACGGCCGCCAAGGCAAACCTTGGCTCTCCGATAAACCCCTCGGCCTCTGGGTCTCCATCCTCCTCGAAGTGCCCGCCGATCGCCTCCCCCTCCTCTCTCTCCTCGGCGCCCTCGCCACCGCCGACGCCGTTCGCGCCCTCACCGAAATCGAACCCTCCCTCAAATGGCCCAACGATCTCCTTCTCCAAAATCGCAAACTCGCAGGCCTCCTCGTCGAAACCATCGCCCGCCCCAACCAAACCCCTCTCGCCCTCCTCGGCCTTGGCCTCAACCTCCACCAGCGAACCGCCGATTTTCCCGCCGAATTAAAAAAATCCGCCGTCTCTCTTCGCCAAGCTTCTCGCCGAATCATCCCCCGCACCCAAATCCTCGCCGCTTTCCTCGAATCCCTCCCCACCCGACTCGCCCAACCCATCCCCGATGCCCTCCAAGATTGGCGCCAACTCTGCTTTCACCTCGGCCGATCCACCCGCGTCCGCACCTCCACCGAAGAAATCATCGGCACCGCCGAATCCTTAGACGATTCAGGACACCTCCACCTCCGCTTGCCCGATGGATCCCTCCGCATCTTCACCTCAGGCGAAACCGATTTTCCCGCGTGATGCTCCGCCCCAATCTGTCAGAATCCCCTCAACCGCTATGACCACCCCCAACCGCATCGACCAACTCTTTCTCCGACTCCGCCAAGAGAAGCGCAAAGCCCTTGTCGCCTACCTCGTCGCAGGCGACCCCGATCTCAACACCACCGCCCAACTCGTTCCCGCCCTCATCTCCGCCGGCGCCGACCTCATCGAACTCGGCGTCCCCTTCTCCGATCCCCTCGCTGATGGCATCGTCAATCAACTCGGCTGTCAACGCGCCATCGAATCAGGCACCACCCTCCCAGGCGTCCTCAAACTCATCCAACGCCTCCGCCAAGAAAAATGCACCACCCCTATCGTCCTCTTCACCTACTACAACCCCGTCTTCGCCTACGGCCGCGAGAAATTCGAAACCGACGCTTCCCTCGCTGGCGCCGATGGCCTTCTCCTGCTCGATCTCCCACCCGAGGAAGCCGCCCACGATCTGCCCGCCCCCTCCGCCCTCCGCCGCATCATTCTCGTCGCCCCCACCACCCCAGAAAACCGCGTCCGCTCCCTCGTCTCCGCCGCCTCAGGCTTCGTCTACTACGTCTCCCGCGAGGGCGTCACCGGAATGCAGCAAAACCTTCCCACCACCCTCGGTGAAAAAGTCTCCTTCCTCAAAAAATCTACTTCCCTCCCCATCTGCGTCGGCTTCGGAATCTCTAACCCTGCCCAAGCCGCCCAAGTCGCCGCCCTCGCCGATGGAGTCGTCGTCGGAAGCGCCATCGTCGATCGTATCGCCCAACTCGGCCGCTCCCCAAAACTCATCCCCGAGATCACCGCCTTCCTTCGCCCCATCGCCCAAGCCGTCCACTCCGCGTGAACCGCTTCCTCGGTATCGACTACGGCACCGTCCGCATCGGCCTCGCCCTCTCCGACCCCTCAGGCATCCTCGCCTCCCCACTCCCCTTCCTCGAAAATAAATCCCCCCAGCAAATCTCCTCCGCCCTCACGCAACTCGCCCAAACCCACCAAGTCGAACAGCTCATCGTCGGCCTTCCACGTAATATGGACGGCTCCTACGGTCCCTCCGCTCAGAAAGTTCGCGATTTCATAACACTCATTCAACCCCTCTTTACCACGCCCATCCAAACTATCGACGAACGCCTAACCACCGCCCAAGCTACTAAGGAGTTATCTAGTTTTGGCCTTAGCCACAAGGAGTTACGCAAGAAAGTCGACAGCTCATCAGCTTGCCTGATCCTCCAACAATTCCTTGACCGCCAGCAACCCCTTCTCTAGTACAGAACGATGCACGCAAATTTATTGTCCCTCTCACTCCGTCGTATCTCTACGACAGCTATCATCTTGTTCACCACTCTATTCACAATTTCTGCCACCTCCTTCGCCCAAGTTGAGCAAGCCGCCTCCACCTCTTCCATCCCCAACAGCGTCGCCACCAACACCGACAAAGTCGTTCAGTCCCCCATGTCCGATACAGGCGACCAAGTAGCGCGCCTCTTCGTCGAAGACCGCGTCACCCTCGAATTTATGGCAGGCGCCATGTTCTCCCCTTGCGGCGTCGGTCCCACCGTCCCCGTCTACAATTATCAGCAAGATAACATCCGCCTCGGGTGGATGCTCGACTCCCCCAACTCTTGGGGCCCCTGCTCCGATATCGATAGCCCCCTGCGCGGTAATTTCGAGGCCATCTTCGAAGTCACCGGCTCCTACGTCTGGTACAGCTTCGGTAGCTACATGGTCGGAGCCACCGCCCTCGTTCGCTACAACTTCATCCAGCCCAACTGGATCGTCGTCCCCTACTTCCAGTGCGGTTCAGGAATCATCTACACGGACGCCCGCGACGCCGCCAATCAGAACGCCATCGGTGCCAATATGGAATTCACTCCCCAGTGCGCAGGCGGAATTAAAGTCCTCATCGCAGACAACTTTACCTTCAACATGGAGGCCTCTTTCCAACACATCTCCAACGCAGGCACCTCCGCTCGTAACCTCGGCGTCAACGCCGTCGGTGGCTTTGCTGGCTTCACCTACTACTTTGATAATCTCTGGCTCGACAACGGCCAGCATTGATCCCACCCATGGCGACGGTTCCCCACCGTCTCCTGCTCTCCTACCGCGGAGAAGACTTCTTCGGTTGGCAACGCCAAGATCCTAAACTTACCGTCCAACTCGCTCTCGAGACCGCTCTCGCCAAAATCTTTTCCCACCCCGTCCCCGTCGCAGGCTCAGGCCGCACCGATCGCGGCGTCCACGCCCTCGGCCAAGTCGCCTCCTGCGAAATCCCCACCACCTACCCGCCCACCACCCTCGCCAAAGCTCTCAACTTCCACCTTCCCCCAGGAGTTCGCGTCCTTTCCGTCCGCCGCGAGAAACCAGGCTTCCACGCCCGCTTCTCCGCCAAAGGAAAATCCTACCTCTACCGCATCGCTAATACCGACCCCCTCCACCCTCTTGAGATCGGTCGCGCCTGGCACGTCCCCCGCCCCCTCCACCTCCCCGCCATGCGCAAGGCTGCCAAAATTCTCACAGGCAAACACGACTTCGCCTCCTTCACTTCTAACCCAGGTTACCAACGCAAATCCACTATCCGAAAAATCCGCTCCATCCGCATCGTCAAGAAAAACGGCGGTGTTTTGGAGTGCACCTTCGATGGCGATGGATTCCTCTACCGTATGGTCCGCAACCTTGTCGGCGCACTTGTGAAAATCGGCCAAGGCCGACTCACCCCCGCCGAACTCAAAAAAATCCTCCACGCCCACTCCCGCTCCACCGCTCCCGCCACCGCCCCCGCCGAAGGCTTATACCTCCTCAGTGTAAGATACTAAATTCTCAGCCCTTCGAAGTCCCGTAACCTCGGGACGAAGTAGGGCGCTGAGGGCTTATATCTTTTGCGCGTAAGATACTAAGTCGTCGGCCGATCGACACACTCAAACCCCTCACCCTAAACTAGGTAGGGACGACCGTCCCGGTCGTCCTAGTCCTTTGCTAAACAAGAAAGGACGTAAAAAAATTCAAACATTCAACAAACAGCCATAAATTCTTTCAAATCAACTCCTGCATCTCGCAGGGCGCCCTTCAAAGTGTATCGGTCTACCTCTGGATGAAATGGAAAAACTAGGCGCCGCCCGTCTGCGTGCTCCATCTTGACGTGACTTCCTCTCCTATGCATCTCCCGAAACCCCAATCGCACCAAAGCAGACAGAACCTCTTTTCCAGAGAGAAGAGGAACTTTCACACGCTCAATTCAACAACCTCTTTGGCGCTGTGAGCCGAGACCTCTCCCTCGGTCGGTTCCAAATACAGATCAATCGCCTCGCGAATTCCCTGCAAGGCCTCCTCCCGCGTCTTGCCTTGGGACCAACAACTTTTTAGCGATAAACATCTGGCCACGAAAAATCCATCTTCACCCCTCTCAACCACAACTTTTAAGTTCATCCCTTCATCTTATTCCTCATAATCCCGCCGTCAAACCGCCTCATGGCCGCTAGAGACCACCCTCCCACCTTCTCACACTCAACACCCCTCACCCAAAACTAGGTAGGGACGACCGTCTCGGTCGTCCTAGTCCTTTCCTAAAATGGAAAAGACGTAAAAAAATCCACGCGACCGCGGTAACGCGTCCCAAGAATGCGCGGACCCCAGCTCTCACGACTTCATCACCCAAAAAACTACATCCCACCCGCGACCTACAGGACGGAGAAAGTTCAGATTCTTACAACTCTACTGCAACGATCCACTCGGGCCGATTGTGGTCTTTGTACCATCCGCTCTCATCGCTGGCCATGTTCCGCTCACCGCATTAGCCGTGGAGGAGCTGCTGTTCCCAATGTACTGATACGCTGGCCGACCACTCACCAGCAGAACACCCGACGAATTCTTGGTTAACGTTGCCGTTACCTCAGCCCCCGCACTTAACTGGCCCTGCACCACCACATAGGGCCAAGCGCCACCTGTGTAAGTCGGGCTAGAGGTAGTGTCAGACGCATAGTAGTAGACCGTCCGCTTTGCACTAGTAGCTGCTCCACCACTCGTCGCTCCCGCCGTAGCTCCCGTTACCTGCAGAAAGGTGGCCCCACCACTATCCCTCGCCGCCGATACGGTGGTGTTTATCCCACTCAAGCTGAGCGAGGCACTCAAGCGGATGAAGTTCTTCGCATCTGAACCTTGCGCGACAGAGAACGTCTTTCGCTTGTGCCCGGTTGGCACACCGACCTGATCGGTTGTCTCCACCCCATTCACCGTCGTCACCCCCGTGCCACTGGCATAGCTGGCAAGATCGGTCACGGCCTGACCCACCACGGTTAGACTCGAATTATCTGTCCGCACAATCGCCGTGATGACTAAGAATCCGCCCGTTAGTGCTGTGGTCGGCTTCACCCCATCATTCGCTGTCAGGCTACTCGCCCCACCGATCGCGTACTTCGACAACCCAACAGAGTCCAGCACCGCCCCACCCGACCAATTCGCATAGGTGCTTTCAGCGGGAGTCACCGGATTTACTGTTACCACGAACGTATCACTCGCCGTCGAAACTCCATCCCTACCCGTCACCGTGATCGTTGCCGTCCCCGTCTGATTCGCCACAGGCGTAACCGTCACCGTTCTACTCACCCCGCTTCCACTCACCACTATATTTGCATTCGGCACCAGAGTCGGATTGCCACTACTCGCCGTCACCGTCAGCAACTCCAACGCTGGCACCGCAAATGCCCGCACCACCGCCATATGCTGCATGCCTGTCACCCCACTGTCGGTGGACAAAACTGGAGACACGGACGAAAGCGGGGAAAAAACCCGACTATCAAAAACCAGCCCATTCGCAAAAGAGAGAGACCCAATTTTCACAGGCGTTTCCAAACCATCCAACTCCGACTCCGCCAACACCCAGTCGTAATGTTCACCGCGAGATGCATTTGTGTCCGCATCCCCCGCCTGATCCACTGGATACGGTGCAGCCGTCGTCAGCAAAGCACTTAAAGTAGTCAGACATGATTCACTCGTGCTGTAGGTGTTAAAGTCCCCTCCCAACAAAAGATAATCATCAGCCGGAACATTTGCCTGGATGTAAGAAACTAGCTGCCGAGCCTGAGACTGCCGCTGGGTGAGATCGGCGGACGCGTCTGAAGCCTTCAAATGGACGCTTACCACCCACAGATTCTTATCCCCAGGAATATTAATCCGTGCCCAAGCAAAACCCCGATCACCGATGGTGGTATCATCCCACGAGCCCGAGTCCACGATCGGCCATCGACTAACCACCCCAT
>CANESK010000060.1 GCA_947441075.1 Verrucomicrobia subdivision 6 bacterium | reverse complement strand
GCGGGCACGACGCGGGATGCGGTTGACGTTCCCGCTGAGCTTGGTGGATTTCCGGTTTTGTTCATCGATACAGCTGGATTGAGGCAAAAGAGGAGAGTGGAGGATCCGCTTGAGAGGATTATGGGCGGGCGAACTGCGCATGCTATCGATCGGTGTCATTTAGCGATTTTAGCGGTCGATGCTGTCCTCGGGGTTGGGCTTGTAGAGAAGAAGGTAGCGGGTTTAATTCAACGAGCTCAGCGCCCCTGCATCGTGGCGGTGACGAAGTGGGACCTGACGGGCGAAGGGGATGAGAAGACGCGAGGGGATGAGTTCAAAAAGAAGTATGAAGAGGCATTGCGTCGTGCCCTTTTCTTTCTTCCCGATGTACCTGTCATTTTCTTGAGCTCCGTCAAAAAGACAGGGCTGAAGGAGTTGGAAGCTGCAGTCACCATGATGCTCAAGGCACGAGCGACAAAAATCAGCACGGGAGAGCTTAATCGAGTACTTTTGAGGGCAACAGATGCACGCAGTACTCCAGTGAAGGGGAATAAGAAACTCAGAATCTATTATGCCACGCAGGTGGAAGGCCCGCTGCCCACCTTAATGGGTTTTGTCAATCATCCCGCTGTCATGTCCGAGGCGTATGAGCGGTATTTGAGTAATCGAATTAGAGAACATTTCAACTTGGGGGGATGTCCCCTGCGCTGGCGTTGGCGCGGTAGAGAGAAGAAGGCCTGAAGTTAGCCGAAACAGAGGCAACTCTATTTGACGATCGCGGCGGATATCCGATCGATCCCATCCCGGGCGATCTCACTATTGGGATAATCCTGCAGAGCACGCAAGTACCACGCCAAACTCGAGCCAATCTGCTGCTTCCGTTCCATTTCCTGAGCTGTGCGAACTGAACGAACAAACTCAGCGGCTTGAGTAGTGAAGTCGGCTCGTGCTTGGTTGAGCTTAGGATCATCAGGGTAATCGGAAAATGCATGTTCGACACTCTCCCATGCTCCAGCGGGGTCTCCCCGTTTCGCAAGTTCCGTGGCTCGCATTAAGGCAGCTTCGGCTCCTTGGACACGATCGAGGATTGTTTTCAGCTTTTCCTGCCGCTCTGGATACATAGCGGTTGCGGCGATATAGCGAAGCTTGTCATCGAAAATCTGCCGATAATTCTTCTGGGCAAAAAGACGATCAAAGTCATTCAGAGCCTGCTGCTGTACATCGGTTTGGCTAAAAATGGATCCAGAAACTGTAGCGAGGGCTGGATTTAGCGGCCAGATTTCTGTGGCCGCTCGAAGTTCGGTTTCGAGAGTAGTACGGTCTCCCGAACTTGCGGCTGCCTTTGCCTTTGCGAGATGCATTGCACTGACTGTTCTTCGTGTTTCCACTACGGCTAAGGGTTTCGAAGTGTCGAAGTCCCTCGCGGTTTGGCTGAGTTCCTTAATAAGATCCTCCGCACGAGTAAGATCATTAACTTCAAGGACCGCGAGAAGTTCATTGGTCTTGCGAGTAAACTCGAGAGCGCGGCGTTTATCATCCCGCGAAAGCTTGCGGACGGAGGGCATGTATTCGCCCATCATAAAAGTTTCGAAAAGGCGTTCGGTTGCACTTTTAAGCTCATTTTTTTCAAGAAGGAACTTATAGGACTCGATGCCTTCATCGACATCCCGAATCGCTTCATTAGCTAAAGCGTCGATTTGACCGAGGGAGTTAATCATTTTTCCCAGAGCCTTTAAACCACTCGCCCCCGCACTGATCAGACTCTCTACTCCAAGATTCTCTACCCCGAATTGTGCTCCTTCCGCGCTAAATCCACCACCAGAAGAAGATGTATCTCCGCCTGCGCTGGCATACTTTCCATTGGCCCCTGTGCCAGCTCCTGCATAGGCCCCTGAACCCCCTTTGGCCGCAATTTTGGGGTTCAGCTTGACGTTGAGTTTTGCTTGGCCTGCATCCTTATCAACTGGAAGGGAAGAGGCAATCTGGTCGATTGCATTAAGCCGACTGTCCCCGTCACCGAAAAGGGATCGATAAAAGCGTGTTCCGATTAGGACATGGCGAAATCTACGCTGGGCGAAGTATTGAATGATTAAGCTCTGAAAATCGATTTTCGCCTGAACAATCGCGGCCTCTTTCTTTAGTTTATTATTTACCATAGTGGCACGGACATCAGAGAGAGCTTCCTTAATCGGTTCTACTCGGGCTTCGTCTTGAGGCGTGAGGGTTGTTGTGCTTGTGGGAGAATTTGTACTGGAAGGGCCATTCGAAGTAATGCCGCTCGGCCCTAAATTCATTCGGTAGTTCCACTCCAAGGCGGACTTTTCTTTCTGGAGAGTTCGGTTGGCCATTTCCAATCTGGCCGATTCGTTTTTTGCCAACCAAACACTGTAAATGACGTCAGCTAGGGAGTTGCAGAGATTCGCGTCGCTACGATATTCGGATGCTTTGGGCAACAGCTTCCATGCGGCGTCCACATTTGCAGAGGTGACTTTTCCTGGGCTGAGTAAAGTGAGTATTTGATTGATAGTGCTTTCGTACTGCTGATCGGCCTCTGAAGTCTCTGCAGGAGCGCTGAGGTACTTTTCAAAACGAGAGCGAAAAAGGCGGTTATTGTTCATATTCCAAAGTTTTCCATCAAAAGTGGAGGTGTCTGAACCCGGATCCATAACCGGAACATCGCGCCCGAGAAATCCTTGATTCATTTGCAAGGGACGAGCTCCACCCGTAGCGGCTTTTGAGTCTCCCTCTTGAGCAGAGAGGGCTTCTCCCAGTCCAATAAAAAGCAGAAGAATGTAGCTAAGGTTCTTCATGATTTCTGCACCTCTTCCACCAGAAGAATGCCTGAATCGTTAATCCGAACTTTGGCTCGATACGATTGATTCTTTTGAATGTTGATTTGGCGGAGGCTTGATGGAATTAGAATAGGCAGGGGCCAGCTCTTGGAGTCCCCTGTGGTTATACGGATACTAAAGATACGGCCTTTTTCTGGATTCCAAGCCAGAGAATTAAGAATCGTTCCTTCGATTTGGTAGACATTACCCCGAAGGCTGTTGGCGTTTTCATAGTATTCAGACGGGTTAAGTTTTTCGACCGTTCGGTAGGGATTAGCGTCTTTCTGAAAAAAATAAGCTCCGATTCCTGCGAGAGCGAGGAAAGCAAGAACCACGAAAAAAATCGATTTGGAGGGCGTTGTGGGATGAGCGCGACGAGACATAAAGTTATCCTAGAACCAAGGGCTAGGAGGAAGCAACTATCGCCACTGGCTCCGACGGATTCCGAAGTAGGCAAAAACAAGTCCAAGGCCAAGGTGAATTAAAAGAATCCAGATAGACATAGAGTAACTGGATAAGGGTGTCTCTGAAATCGGTCGTACCAGATCGTAAAAGCGAGTGTCACGAAGAGTCTGCAGGTAGCCCGACCACGCCCAGTAGGCACTAATCAATGGGCGCGTGAGTGTGCCGAGAGAATCTGGCAGTGCTAGAATCGCTCCGGAGAGGGGAAGTTGAAATCCGACCAAATAGAGACTGCCAAGGGAGGCCTGCTCTGAGGATGAGGTCCAACTGGAAATGGCTAAGCAAAGGGCAGTGATAGCGGCAGATAAAATAAAAAATGGCAAGAACTGGGCAAGTATATTCCCAGGAAACTGACAGACCGCCCGAACGAAAAGCGTCATCCAAGTCGACTGAAGAAAAACAAGCAGAAGCAAAAATAGGGACATACCGAGGAGTGTGGCTCCAGGGCGAAGTCCCGCTAGCTTCTCTTTTTCTACGATAGGACGATCCCCAATTACTTCTCGTGCCGAGTTATTCGAGCCCATCAGTGCGAGAAGAATAACCTGAAACATGGCGAGACCGCTGACCAGAGTTCCAATCCGACTGGACTGAATTGTGAAGGCAAGAGTTTCCCTGAGTTGATCCAGGACACCGCTATCCGCGGACATGGTCATGTTTCTAACCGAGGGTAATCCTCGATAAGCAAACAAGGTGACGACCGCTGGGAAAACGAGCAAGAGTGAGAGTTGTAAAAAAACCTGAGTAGGGTCTCGCATAAATAATTTGAGACGTCGGAAGAACCAGGTGCTTGATTGTGAAATAAAGGATGGCAGCTCAAAGGAGCTCTCCTTTTCCGCTCGGCTTATTTCCGACTCGATTTCGCCGAGAACAGTGGCAGGAGTTAGTTCGGGAGGATTGGGAGCCTGGACCCACTCCTCCGCCCACGTCGCGGCATCACGTTTGGCTAATACTGGATAAATATCTTCAGGCGTAGAGACGTTAAAATATGCGGTAAGGTCTCGGGGATCTGCTGAATAGGCGAGGCGCCCCGCGGAGAGAATGGTAACGGAATCGTAGAAATCCAAAAAACGCAAACTATGAGTCACTAAAAGAACTAATCGGCCTTTTTCTTTGGCGAGAGAGGAGAGGAGTAGGGTAATTTCCTCCTCCGATTTAGGGTCTAATCCGCTGGTAACCTCGTCCGCCAGGAGAAGGCTTGGCTGTGTAGTAAGTTCCATCGCCAGCCCTAATCTCCGAAGTTGACCTCCCGAAAGAACTCCTGCCCGTCGATCTTGAAGTTCCGTCAGGCCAGTTTCTTCAACAACTTGATCCACGATAGTTTCGATTTCATTCGCTGAAGTACTTCTCCGTAAGCGGGCGGTATAAATCAGGTTTTCTCGAACGGTCAGGAGAGGTTGGGTGCAGCTAAACTGGGGTACATAGCCAAGTTCACCTGGAGGAAGATCGCTCTCGTCTAGATTACGACCTCGCCAAAAAATCGACCCATCGGTGTGGGGCAAGATACCCGCAATCACTTTCAATAGAGTACTTTTTCCACAACCAGAGGGTCCTAGAATGGCGCCGAAGTGTGCGGCTGGGTACCAAGCGGAAATTTTCGAAAGTAGGGGAGTGCTGTTGTTGGGTAAGCTTACCTCCATGGAATCAAGAACCAGCATCCCTCTAGAGAATCCTCTTATGAGGTCAAAGGCAACGTGGAAAAGTTTCCCAAATCGCTTTCTTAGGGTTAAATGGGTCTATGACTGTTTCCTCAAAACAGGGGTCCGAAAAAAAGAAGTGGTACATTTTTGGTGGTTTACTGATCGCCGGAGTTGTTCTCCTAGTGCTGTTCGGAGCTCTGCTTCCCATCTTCATCACGAATTGGCTCGGAGGAAAGGACTTCCAGAGGATCGCCTCTCAGCAAGCCTCGTCTTTTTTAAAGACCGAGGGGGATTTCGAATCTTTTGACTGGTCCTCCTTTTCAGTTTATTCGGCCGGCTTTGCGACACGATCTGGGGCTAAGGGGGAGTGGAACTGGGACATTCGGGATATACGCACAGAGATATCACCGCGACTACTTCTGGATCGAATTCTTCGCTTCTCAGAGATCAGTATCGGGAGCATCAAGATGAAGCCGGGCACAGGCTTGGTTTCTGTGCCCGAGTCATTATCGGCCAAACCTGGCTCTTCATCTTCGGGAAGCGACCTTTTTCGGGATGTGCAGGTGGGCAAGGTTACGATTAAAAGTTTCGCTTTGCAGCCCGGCCCTACCACCTCGGGTTGGGGAGTTGAAAACGTTGGAATCGAGGTTCATCCCAACCCTCAGAACACAACCTTTTCAATCCAAGGAGGGGAGATTCTTTCCCCCCTACCATGGTTAGGAGCGCTCTCCTTGCAGCAAGCAAAAGGTTCCTACGTATCACCTCAGATATACCTTACTCGCCTCGATCTTAAGTCTGCCAAGGGGGGAACCCTAGAAATATCCGGCGAGGGCCGAACCGACTCGATTGCTGGTAGAAGAGGTCGCCTGACTTGGGATCGCTGGACCCTGCCTGAAGGTAAAGTCGGTGTGGGACTCTTTGATATCCCCGCAAAAATGTCTGGCACATTTGAATTAACTGATTGGAAGTCAGGTGGACCCGTGGGCTCAGGCCAAGTAAAGCTGATCGATGCCCGACTCGAACCGGGAAAGGGATCGGAAACTATTCTCGGCCTTCTGGCTGTACTGACGGGGGAACCGCGTCTTCGCGGATGCACGCTAAGCACGGCGCAGGCCTCTTGGACTTTAGAACCAGGAGTTTATAATATTCGCTCGATTACAGCTGAGGCCCCTGGACTCCTGAGGGTAAACGGGCAAATCAGGGTGATGGGGCAAAATCTGAGCGGTGTCATCAATCTCGCTTTGGAAAAGAATCTTGGATCGAAAGTTTCAGGCTTAACCGGGGGCGAGCTCTTCCGACAAGAGACCGATGGTTATCTCAATCAACCGATCCGGATTTCAGGGACATTAGACCGCCCAGAAAATGATCTTCAATCGAAGCTCACCGGAGCCTTGGCTCGGACTGCAATTCGGACAGGAGCCCAGATTCTGGAAAAGGCCGCCGGGGCGCAGGGAGGTTCCGGGGGCGATGCAGCGGGCCAAGCTGTCAATGTGCTAAAGAGCTTATTCGGGCCTGCCCCCAAATAAGTTAAAATCTATCCGTAGCTCTTGTAGTACTTTTTCTTTTCCTCGTCGGAAGGGGAGGCGGTATTCAAAGGGTTGGCAGTGGGCGATATGGATGGTGGGGGCGTAGAGGATTCTTCTCCTATTTCTTCTTCGAGCGCCGACATATCTACTTGGGGGCTTCGATCGGGCATCATTCCGGCAGGGGTTCCCCCGCTGGCTTCGACAAAGGCCAACTGAACCTGCTGGAGGGCCTCGCTGATAATCTTTGTTTCTTGCGCGCTCAGATTGCCCTGCGTTTTTATTTGAATGAGATCAAGGTGATCGATCATCATCTTGGCAGCTTGCAGGTTAGGGGGGAGGCGATCTCCCTCTGGCGTAGGGATCTTTCCGAGAACATAGAGAATGTTCTGCGCTTGGATCATGACGAACTGAACAAACTTACGAGCTAATTCAGGATTGGTGACCGGATTCGCCTTTTGAATTTCAGCCATAAAAGTACCTAGTCCGAAAGCTTGCTTGAGCCCGTCTGCGACCCCGACTTCCGATTGCGACGGCGAGAGGATTGTTTTGCTGAAGCCGATCGCCTGAAAGGGGGTTGGCTCTTGGTCGGGATGGCCTTAGGAAGAAAGGGGCTTTCGAAAGCTTCTTGAAAAGTATAGATCTCCTGAAAGTCGTCGATTTTATCTGTCTCACTTTTTCCCAGAATACCATGTTGAACGAGTTGAAAGACAACTTCTCCAACTTCCGTGCAGGTAGAAATTCCCCAATCATTTAGCACGGTTTTCGCCATGGGACCAAATTCTCGCAGAGCGAGCGCACGAAAACTCTCCAGCAGTTCTTCGCCGCGGACGTGAGCAGGCTTTTTCTGGCCGGTGCGACCTAGACGCTGCAGGGCGTGATCTAAAGAGCGGCGGACAAATTCGTAGGCGGGCAGGGAGAAGCGGGTTTCGGTTAAGCGGATCTTTTTCACCGCAGCGTCAAAAGAAAGTTGGCTCACGTGATAAGAATGAGCCAAAGGGCTCTTCTTGTCTATGGCTTACGCGCTGTGCCGAAACCACATCCAGCCAGAGACTAGAGCCAGGCCGAGACCTACGATCAAAAGGAAAAGTCGTTCGCGGCGGCGTAACTGTCCGTGGCTCATGTGCAGATAAGATTCACGATTCGCCCAGGAACAACGATAATCTTCTGGATTTGTTTAGCGTCGGTCCATGTCTGAAGATCGGCGTGGGCGCGAACCACCTTTTCGATTTCTTCTCGGGTGGCAGTAGGTGAGATATGAATCTTCCCTTTCACCTTGCTGTTCACTTGGACGGGTAACTCCACGCTATCCTCCAAAATGTCCTCGGGGTGGTAGGTGGGCCACGGGGCGACACTGAGATTATTCTTCCCGCCAAGGTGCTGATGAATCTCCTCAGCAAGATGGGGGGCAAAGGGTGCGAGTAGTAAGCAGAGATGTCGCAGGGCGGATTGAGGTCGTTTAGGCAAGCTAGTTAAGTGATTCACTAGAATCATCAAAGCTGAGATAGCGGTATTGAACTGTAATCTCTCGATGTCGGCTGCCACTTTGGCGGTTGTTTTTGCGAGGGCACGCGTAGTTTCCCGATCCGCGGGTTCATCCGTAATTAAAGGGGAGGGGATCCACTGTCCTTCTTCAGTTTCCTCAAAAACTAAGCGCCAGATACGTGCCAAGAACCGAACTGAGCCTTCCATGCCTTTTGCGCTCCATGGCTTCATTTGTTCAAGAGGACCCATGAACATCTCGAAAACTCTTAAGGCATCGGCTCCGTGCAAAGCAATGACGTCATCAGGATTGACTACGTTGCCTACCGACTTCGACATTTTGGATCCGTCTTCTCCCAAAATAATCCCTTGGTTGACCAGACGGCGAAAAGGTTCTGGATAAGAAACCAAGCCCAGATCGAAAAGAACTTTATGCCAAAACCGTGCGTAGAGAAGATGAAGGACGGCATGCTCTGCGCCTCCCACGTAGAGATCCACCCCGCCACCGCTCATCCAGTATTTCTCTGCGGCCGAGCTCCAAGCGACTTGATCGTTGTGCGGGTCGCAGAACCGCAAATAGTACCAGCAGGAACCTGCCCACTGGGGCATGGTATTGACCTCGCGGGTAAATCCATTCGGCAGATTTCCCCATGACTTCGCTTTCGTTAAGGGCGGTTCGCCAGTTGGACTGGGCTGGTAGTCATCAAGCTCTGGTAAGGTGAGAGGAAGGTCAGTTGAAGCCAGAGGTGAATGCTTTCCCTCGTGCCAAAGAATGGGGAACGGTTCACCCCAGTATCGCTGTCGAGAGAAAAGCCAGTCACGAAGCTTGTATCGCGTTTGCTTTCGTCCCTGTTGGTTTGCTTCCAGCCAAGCCACTATACGTGGGTAAGCCTCCTCCGTCTTTAATCCATCCAGAAAACCAGAATTGATCTGAATTCCTGGTTTCGTAAAGCAACCCTCCGGGCTCTTTCCGCTTTCTGGTTGAATGACTTGGCGAATGGGGAGCTTGAAGGTTAAGGCGAATTGGTAATCTCGCTCGTCGTGCGCTGGAACTGCCATGACTGCTCCTGTGCCGTAGGAAGCAAGTACGTAGTCCGCAATCCAAAGTGGAATCGCTTGGCCGTTGACGGGATTAACAACACTGACTCCTAATGGAACGCCCGTTTTCCTTTTGGCGAGTTCTACTCTTTCCAGATCAGACTTCGCCGAGCTTTCCCGCCGGTACTGCTCCACCGCCTTTTTCTGCGCGGGAGAGGTAAGGGTAGGGACGAGGGGATGTTCCGGAGCCAGCACAGCGTAGGTGGCCCCAAAAAGGGTGTCGGGTCGAGTGGTGTAGACCGTAATTTTGATCTCTGTTCCTTCCACGATAAAATCGACTTCGGCACCTTCGCTCTTGCCAATCCAGTTTCTCTGCATTTCTTTAAGGGAATCAGGCCATTCGAGGAGGTCGAGATCCTGAAGGAGACGTTCTGCATAAGCGGTAATCTTAAGCATCCATTGGCGCATCGGGCGTCTTTCCACAGGATGGCTACCTCTCTCAGACCGCGGTCCCTCTGGGGTATTGAGAATTTCTTCGTTCGCTAGAACTGTTCCGAGGGCTGGGCAGTACCAAACTGGGGCCTCGGCAACGTACGCTAACCCTTTTTCATAAAGTTTGAGAAAGATCCATTGGGTCCAGCGAAAGTATTTTGGATCTGTCGTATCGATTTCTCGAGACCAGTCATAGCTAAAGCCCATGGCCTTGATTTGACGCCGAAAATTACTGATATTCTTCGCCGTGGTAACACGCGGGTGAGTTCCAGTTTGAACCGCGTGCTGCTCCGCTGGCAGGCCAAAGGCGTCCCAGCCCATCGGATGAAGCACGTTATCTCCAAGCATCCGGCGGTACCGACAAAGAATATCGGTCGCAGTGTATCCCTCGAGATGACCGACGTGGAGGCCCGCTCCTGAAGGGTAGGGGAACATATCGAGAATATACTTCTTAGGTTTTTCTGATCCTGGCTCGCCAGGTTGTGCGGCACGGAAACAGTCTGCCTCAGCCCAAATCTTCTGCCATTTAGGCTCGATAGCGGAGAAAGGATAGGGCGCGTGGGTTGGCATAAAGCGGTTAAGGGGTTATTAAACGCAAAGCCGTATGCCAAGTCGAACCCCACCTCATCGCCCTGTTTTATGGATTGCCACAGCCAATCCAGGCAAAACTCGTGAATTTAAGGGACTTTTTGGTGCGCAGTTTCTTGTGCGGGATTTACACTCCTTTAAGAATCTTCCTGTTATTCGTGAAACAGGTAGGACATTTGAGGCCAACGCCAAAATTAAGGCCTTAGCTTTGAGTCGGATTTTGCCAGACCAACTGATTTTGGCGGATGATAGTGGTC
>CANESK010000059.1 GCA_947441075.1 Verrucomicrobia subdivision 6 bacterium | reverse complement strand
GGCGAAGTAAACTTGCCGTGACCATCCACTGCGGTATTCGCCTGCGCCACGATAAAGTTTTCCTCTTGGTCTGCCGTTAGGAAATCGAGTTCATCGGTGACTTTTCCAGACTCCACCTTGCGATAAGGAGTTTCAATGAATCCGAATTCATTGATCCGTCCAAAGGTCGACAAGCTTGAGATCAGACCGATGTTAGGCCCTTCTGGGGTTTCGATCGGACAGATCCGCCCGTAATGGGAAGGATGCACGTCACGAACTTCGAATCCCGCGCGTTCGCGGCTCAGACCCCCTGGTCCAAGGGCGGAAAGACGACGTTTGTGCGTCATTTCGCTCAGCGGGTTCGTCTGATCCATCAACTGCGAGAGCTGGCTCCGGCCAAAGAAATCTCGAATCATGGCCGACAAGGCCTTCGGGTTGATCAATTTCTGCGGAGTCATTCCTTCGGTATTGACGTCGAACAACGTCATCCGCTCTTTGACTAACCGCTCCGTTCGGCTCAAGCCTGTCCGACACTGATTGGAAAGAAGCTCCCCAACCGTCCGTACACGCCGACTGCCCAAATGATCAATGTCATCCGTCGTCCCCTCACCCAAGCGAAGGTTGATCAGATAACTGGTTGCCGCCACCACGTCTTCCCGAGTCAGAATCCGGGTGAGCAGATCGGTTTGCAGACCGAGCTTTTGGTTAAGCTTGTGCCGGCCTACACGACCGATGTCATAACGCTTAGGATCGAAGAAAAGACGCTTCAAGAGCGCCTTCGCATTCGTCACCGTGGGGGGATCGCCGGGGCGCAAACGCCGATAAATTTCCTTGAGGGCGGATTCGGTGTCCTTCGAAGGGTCCTTCTTCAGGCACTTCAAAATGGTGTCATCCACCCGAATATCGACCACTTCAACTGATTTCAAACCGAGGTCCAAAAGACTTCGGACGACTGTCTTGGTCAGAGGTTCAAAAGCCCGTGCCACCACCAAATCAGCGTTCGCCGTATCGCGCACTTCTTTGATCAGCACTTTCTGGCTCAACTCGTTCTCTTCCAAATCTTCCGCCAACTTCATCGGTTCAATCCGATAAAAAAGCGAAATAATATCCTCGTCCGTGCTGTAATCCAGCGCCCGCAACAAGGTGGTTAAGAGAAACTTCCTCCGGCGTTTCCGACGGTCCAAATGCACATAGAGCAGGTCCGAAGTATCATAGGAAACTTCCAACCAAGATCCGCGATCTGGAATAATCCGATAGCTGTGCAAGGTTTTGCCATTGGCGTGGATGCTTGATTCAAAACAGATCCCAGGGGAACGGTGGAGCTGGCTGACAATCACCCTCTCCGCTCCGTTCACCACAAAGGTTCCCTGCTTCGTCATCAAGGGGAGTTCGCCCATGTAAACCCGTTCCTCAATCGTGGAACCATCGTTATACAAAACGAAGGTTACATAGAGGGGAGCAGCATAAGTCACCCCTTCACGGAGGCACTCGATTGGGCCATTTTTTGCTTTGCCCAATTCATAATGACTAAAGTCTAACTTGATCTTCTCATCGTATGACTCGATGGGGAAGACCTCGCGAAAGACGGCTTGGAGGCCGACATCACTCTTCCGCTGTTTCGGGTTTGTCGCTTCCTGTAGGAATGCGCGGTAGGAATCAAGCTGAACCTCCATGAGGTTCGGCATGGCTACCGTCTCGGGCAATCGCCCGAAATTCACCCGCTCGACTTTGGTCGATTTCGACATGCTACGTACTCCTTAACCCGGATATCCGGGGGTTTGGGTTATTTAATCTCCACCTTGGCGCCGGCCGCTTCCAATTTCTTCTTAATTTCAGCTGCTTCATCCTTGGTCACGCCTTCGCGGAGTGACTTGGGGGCTCCCTCGACCAAAGCCTTCGCATCCGCTAGGCCCAGTCCAGGTACCACCACGCGCACTTCCTTAATCACGCCAATTTTATTCGCGCCAGCTTCCTTTAGAATGACTTCAAAAGTTGTTTTTTCTTCCGCAGGGGCCGCTCCGGCAGCTCCGCCCGCAGCCGCTACGGCCACTGGTGCGGCAGCACTCACGCCCCACTTGTCTTCAAGTTTCTTTACCAGTTCCGACGCTTCCAGAACGGTTAATCCGCTCAAGGTCGTCACGACTTCTTCTAGATTCATTGCCATAGTATGTTTTCTCCTATTCCAGCTCGAGCGTATTACGCCAAGCCAGAGTGTTAATGTTTACTCCTGGTTAGCCGATCACACCCGTGATCGAATTATCCCGGAAAGGCTCCCGGGCTAACACAAGTTGATTGCCTTTCATGTACATCTTTAGACTCCAGCCGCGGGGGCCGCGTCTGCCTTGCTCCGCACCACTCGCGCCAAACGCGCTCCTGGTTCGGCCAAAAGGCGAACCAAGGTCGAAGCAGGTGCAGAAATGACTCCCAAGATTTTCCCACGAAGCACATCCATCGAAGGAAGATCCGCCAAGACCAGCAGCTCTTTCGTGTCAAGCAACTGGCCGTCCATCACCCCCGAACGCAGCACCGGACGAGTAAACTCCGCCTTGAAGGTTTTAATCACTTTCGCCGCTGCCGGAGCATCCTTGCCACCCGCCACCACCGCAGTCTGGCCGACAAAATCCTTATCCAGACCCGACAATGCGGATTCACCAATCGCCCGCTTGAAAAGGGTGTTCTTCACAACCTTAACCGCTGCGCCAACTTTACGAAGGCGACCACGCAGTTCAGAGAATTCAGACACTTTCATGCCCGTATAATCCAATACAATTAGGTACGGCGAGGATTTGACCCACTCCCGCAGCGTTTCAATGACTAGGCCTTTTTCTTCTTTCATTAGATAATATTCTCCTTGGTACTTAATCTTCCGAGCCAGCGGCAACCTCAGTCACAGCGATCGGGATGCCAGGCGAAAATGAAGCGGAAAGAACACAGTTCTGTAGATACTTTCCTTTCGCACCTTGCGGGCGAGAACGAGAAACCGCATCTAAAACCGCTGAAACATTTTCCCCAAGCTGCTTGCCTTCAAAGCTCAATTTTCCACAGCTGACATGCAGATTCGAGCCCTTGTCGATTTTAAATTCCACTCGGCCCGCTTGACACTCCTTCACCGCTTTCGCCGTGTCTTCCGTCACCGTTCCCGATTTCGGATTCGGCATCAAGCCACGAGGTCCCAACACTTTTCCTAGCTTACGCACCTCAATCATCGCGTCAGGAGTCGCCACCGCCACATCGAAGTCTGCCCACCCCTCCTGCACTTTTTTGATCAAATCGGCGTATCCAACCAAAGTCGCACCAGCCACCTTAGCCGCTTCCGCCGGAGCTCCTTGCGCAAAAACAATTACCCGAACCGTTTTGCCAGAACCATGAGGCAAGCTCACCGTGCCACGAACCACTTGATCGCTCTGCTTCGGATCCACACCCAGATGAAAAGAAAGATCTACACTCGGGTTCCCCTTGCTCTTACCCGCCGGCATACTCTTGAGCAAAGCCACCGCCTCACCGACCGCATAGCGCTTCTTCGGCTCGAGCAACTTGCTGGCTTCACTGTAACGACGGCTGGGTTTCTTCGGCATATTCAAAATCTCCTTTAGTCCGCAATCTCTAGGCCCATTTGACGAGCCGTCCCGGCGATGATTCGAAACGCCGCTTCATCCGAAGCCGCATTCAAGTCATTCCGCTTCACCTTGACGATGTCCATGACCTGCTTCTTCGTCACCTTGCCCACCTTCAAACGATTGGGCTCTTTCGAGCCGGAAGCCAAACCCGCCGCTTTCTTCAAAAGAATCGAGGCGGGCGGGGATTTTGTGATGAAGGTGAACGTCTTGTCCTTGTAAACTGTGATGACCACAGGGAAAATGTTTCCAGCGTCCTTCGCCGTACGGGCATTGAACTCTTTGCAGAACGCCATGATGTTGACCCCTTGCTGACCGAGAGCCGGTCCAACGGGGGGTGCGGGATTCGCCGCACCTGCAGGGATCTGTAACCGAATTACTCCAGTGATTTCTTTTGCCATAAATAGTCCTTAGGTTTTCTCCACCTGCCAATATTCCAACTCGACTGGAGTCGAACGGCCGAAAATCGAAACCGCCACCCGCACGCGACCCCGCTCCGTATCCACTTCCTCAATGACCCCTTCTTGATTTTGGAAGGGACCATCTCCTACTTTGACGCGATCCCCAACCACGAAAATAACCTTCGGAGTAATCTTTTCTTCTTTATCCCGAATCTGGGTCAGCATCCCCTCCACTTCGGAAGGACGCATCGGAGTGGGGCGATCCCCATCCGCAAAGCCCAACACCCCAGGGGTTTCCTTGACGAAATACCAAGGCCGCTCATGTAATTTCTTTTCCAAATCATAGAGAGCCATCTTCACAAATAAGTATCCCGGATAAAGTTTTCGCTCCGTCTCCACTTTCTTCCCGCGCTTGATTTCCGAAATGCGCTCAGTCGGAATCACCACCTCTTCCACAAATTCACCCACCTCTTCCATCTTAATCCGCATCATCATATGACGCTTCACGTTCGTCTCCTGACCGGAGAGAACATGGACCGCGAACCAGGCGGCTTCCGAAGGAGTAGTAACTACATCAGTCATGGTCATTTCCTCAAAACCTCACCAGCCAGCCGACTACGCGGCTGATCAGGAAATCAAATCCTGAGGTGTAGGCCGACAAAACTAGAGTAGTCATCGCCACGACCGCTGTACTGTCGATCAGCTCACGGTAGCGCCGAATCCCCGTCTCACTCGGATCCCACGGCCACGAACATTTCATCAACTCTGCCTTAACCTCACCGAGAAATTTTCCTAAAGTCATGCGAAAACGGAAAAGCAGGAAGGCGACGCCCAAGGAGAGTACTCCTAGAGCGATCGTCCCCACCCAACTTCCTCCAATTTTCCACATTTCCATAGTTGCCAAACCTTTCTCCTGACTTCAGGTGCAGGGCAGGAGGGACTCGAACCCCCAACCGACGGTTTTGGAGACCGCTACTCTACCAATTGAGCTACTGCCCTCCATCCGTCCGGCTGGTGGAAATCCCACTCCAAAGAGCGAGATCCCGTTCCCTCCGGTCTTGTTACCTGGCGTTTAGGCCAGAATTTCGGTGACCCGTCCGGCGCCGACTGTTTTGCCACCTTCACGGATAGCGAAGCGAATCTGCTTCTCCATCGCGATCGGGGTGATCAGTTCGACTTCGATGTCCACATTATCTCCAGGCATGACCATTTCCACGCCAGCCTTCAGCGTGACCACGCCCGTCACGTCGGTCGTCCGGAAGTAGAACTGAGGACGGTACCCGTTGAAAAACGGTGTATGGCGACCCCCTTCATCCTTACTCAAGACGTAAACTGTCGCTTTAAACTTAGTGTGGGGTTTAATCGTTCCGGGCTTCGAGATGACTTGGCCACGCTCCACATCCTCTTTCTTCGTGCCACGCAAGAGCAGGCCGACATTGTCGCCCGCTTCCGCGGTATCGAGGAGTTTACGGAACATTTCCACATCGGTCACCACCGTCTTGGCCGTCGGTTTGATCCCAACGATTTCAACCTCTTCCATCTTTTTCAAGATTCCGCGTTCCACTCGGCCAGTCACCACCGTGCCTCGGCCTTCAATGTTGAACACGTCTTCCACCGGCATCAAGAAGGGCTGATCCTTCGGACGCTCAGGAATCGGAATAAACTTATCTACCGCCGCCATCAATTCGATGATGCACTTGGCTGCGTCGCTCTTCGGGTCACCCGATTCCAACGCCTTCAAGGCACTTCCCTTGATGATCGGAATGGTATCCCCAGGGAATTCATACTTGGAAAGAAGTTCACGCACTTCCACTTCCACCAACTCGAGCAAATCTTTATCGTCCACCATGTCCACCTTGTTCAAAAAGACCACCAAGGCAGGCACGCCAACTTGGCGAGCGAGCAAAATATGCTCGCGCGTCTGCGGCATCGGACCGTCTGCTGCGCTTACCACCAAAATTGCACCGTCCATCTGCGCCGCACCCGTGATCATGTTCTTCACATAATCCGCGTGTCCAGGGCAATCCACGTGGGCATAATGACGATTCTCCGTGGCGTACTCCACGTGCGAGGTGTTGATCGTAATCCCGCGCTCTTTTTCTTCCGGCGCGTTGTCGATCTGGTCGTACGCCTTCGCTTCCGCCAATCCTGATTTAGACAGGATGGTCGTGATCGCTGCGGTTAAAGTGGTTTTCCCGTGATCAACGTGGCCAATAGTACCAACGTTAACGTGGGGTTTCGAACGGTTGAATGCCTCTTTTGCCATAAATACTGTTCTCCTTGTCCTGCGGTTTCCCATCTCCACTCGCGCCGGATTGGAATTCCGTCGTCAGTCTCCCCGATCGGGGTTTAACCGCGACAGAGCCCATGACCGGGTTTGAACCGGTGACCTCGTCCTTACCAAGGACGTGCTCTACCAACTGAGCTACATGGGCGAGGTGGAACCCAAAAGGGTTCCGGAATTCGCCCGGCGTTTTCCTCTTCGGCACGAAATCTGCTTCAAAGCCTTGCGACTCGAACAAAATAACGACCCAAGGGGAAACGATAAACATGCCTGAACCCACCCCCCGCTGTCAACCCTCTCTTGCAAAAAAAAATATATTTTTTTTGCTATGCCGAAAACATGCGAAAAACATAAAAGGCTAACCCCAAACCCGCCGCCCCCGCCCCAGCCCAAAGGAGCCAATCCAAACTACCCCCCTTAGCTTTCCCACTGATGGGAGACAAGTTACGAAAGTTTTCTGGGACGCCTACATCCACCCCAATTTCCGCCTGAAAGCCACGCCCAGCCGACGGCAGGGCCAGCGCCGCCCTCGCCACCGCCCCCTCATAACGAAAAGCTACCTGCCCAAATTGTAAACGATCTCGATCTTGTAACACCGCCGTAGTGATTTTTTCATCGTTCACCCGCGTCCCGTTTGTCGACTCCAAATCCCGCACCCGATACTCCTGTCCCTCAAGCACCAATTCCGCGTGGCGCGAAGAAATACTCCCGTGCACCACCTGTACCTCATTCCCATCGATCCGCCCCACTGCCATGCGCAGTCCCGTCAACTCCACCACCAACTGCGGAATCTCTTTGCTCTCGGAAATAAGCTTCGGCATACGAACCTTTTTTTAGGCGCGTTTTGCGTCCGCGTCGAGTCGGGCAGCAAACTGCTGGAAGAAATAAGCCGCGTCATGAGGCCCTGGCGCCGCCTCAGGATGGTACTGCACAGAAAAAGCCTCACCCGAAACCAGACGAATCCCCTCACACGTTCCGTCATTTAAATTCAGATGGGTCACCTCCACTTTCCCCTTCGGTAAAGAGTCCGCATCGACCGCATATCCGTGATTTTGGCTGGTAATCGTCACCTTGCCCGTCGCCAAATCCTTCACCGGTTGATTTCCTCCTCGATGACCGAATTTTAATTTAAAAGTCTTCCCCCCCAACGCGTGGGCCAACATCTGGTGCCCCAAACAAATCCCAAAGATCGGTTTCTTCCCCACCAAATCACGAACCGTCTGATGCACATACGTCGGTACCGCCGGATCCCCTGGGCCATTGGAAAGAAACACTCCGTCCACCTTGGCCGCCAGTATTTCCTCCGCCTTGGCCTGCGCGGGAAAAACCACCGGTTGCAATCCCTCCGCCCGAAGCAACCGCAGAATGTTGCGCTTCATCCCACAATCAATCGCCGCCACCCGATGGCGTACTGGAGGCATCTTTCTCTTTTCATCTCCTAGCCGAGACGGAAAATCAGTGCCCTCAGGATCCCACTCATACGATTTCTTGCAGGTTACCTCCGCCACATAATCTTTCGCCCCCAATCCAGGCCACGCCTTCGCCTGAGCGATCGCCTCCTCCGCCGACATCCCATTCGTCGCCAGTACACCCTTCATCGCCCCTTCCGTCCGCAATTTACGCGTCAGGGCCCTCGTATCCACTCCCTCTAGCGCAGGAATTTTGTGCCTCTGCAGATAAATATCCAGCGTCTCCCTCTGGCGCCAATGACTCGATCGCCGCGTCAATCGCCTTACCAATAATCCCGCCACTTGTGGCTTATCCGACTCCTCATCCTCTGGATTGATCCCCGTATTCCCGATCTCGGGACAAGTTAACGCCACCACTTGCCCGCGGTAGCTCGGATCGGTCAAGATTTCCTGGTATCCCGTCATCGAAGTGTTGAAACACATTTCCGCTGCCACCCACCCCACCGCGCCAAAACCTCTGCCCCGCAGAATTGTCCCATCCTCTAAAGCAAGTATTCCTTCCATTCTGTTCAAACCTTAAGAGGAACTCGCCCGCCCGTCCAGATCATGGCGAATCTGCCCGTCGACCAACGTCAGCACCGCCCGCCCCCTCAACTCTCGCCCCTCAAACGGTGTATTTCTTCCACGACTGGCAAACTCCGCTTTCCGCACCGTCCACTTCCGCTCGGGATCAATCACCGTCACATCCCCCACCGCCCCCACCGCCAAGCTACCCCGACCCAAACCAAAGTATTCCGAGGGGAACGTGCTCATCTTAACCACCATCTCTCGCAGAGACAGCATCCCGCTATGCACTAACTCCGTCAGATAAATCCCCAGCGCTGTTTCCAGCCCCACCACCCCAAAAGGGGCTTCATCAAACTCCACCTCTTTCTCGTAGGTACAGTGCGGCGCATGGTCCGTTGCCAAAAATCGGATCGTTCCATCCGCCACTCCCCTTTTCACCTCCTCCACATCCGCCCGTGTCCGTAACGGAGGATTCATCTTAAAGGAAGTGTCATAGCCCTCCACCAAATCGTCCGTCAGGGAAAGGTGATGGGGCGAAGCCTCCCCATCAATCGGCACTCCTCGCGCCCGCGCTTCCCGCAAAATCCGAATCGAACCCGCCGAACTCATGTGCTGACAAACTACCCTTGCCCCCGTCAGCTCCGACAAAAGCACATTCCGCGCCACAATCACCTCCTCCGCAATCGAAGGCCATGCGGGTAGACCCAGAATCCGCGACCACTTGCCCTCATTCATCACTCCGCCGGCCGATAAGAATTTATCCTCACAATGATCCAAGACCGGCAAATCAAACATCCGCGCGTACTCCAAGGCACGCCTCATTAACTCCGCATTCTGCACGCAGTGCCCATCATCCGTAATCGCCACCACCCCCGCCTGTCGGAGCGACCCAATCGGAGCCAACTGCTCCCCTTTTTGCCCCATCGAGATCGTCCCCGTGGCAAAAACATTCGCCACCCCAGTCTCCTTCGCCCTTTGACGCATCCACGCGATCGTGTTCGGTCCATCCGCCACCGGCGAAGTGTTCGGCATCGCAATCACCGAAGTAAATCCTCCCGCCACTGCCGCCGCCGTCCCACTCGCGATGGTCTCCTTGGCCGATTGCCCTGGCTCCCGCAAATGCACATGCGGATCAATTAACCCAGGCGTCACCACCAAGCCTTCAACTTTCAGGACTAAGGCATCTTTTGCGGGTTTGCCCTCAGCAATCTTTCCCTCCCGCACCAACACATCCCCCTTCGCTTCTCGCTTGGTCGCAGGATCCACCACTAAGCCTCCCTGTAAAAAGATATCTCTCATGTCTCCCCCCCAATTCCCCGACCACCCGAGACCAGATAAAGGACCGCCATCCGCACCGCTAGCCCATTCGTCACCTGATCCAAAATTACCGAGTTCGCCCCATCCGCCAGCTCACTCGCTATTTCCACCCCTCGATGAATCGGACCAGGATGCATCAACAAAACCCCAGGCTTACACCGCCGAAATCTTTCCGTAGTTAACCCAAAAAGTGCCGCATACTCTCCGATCGATGGCACTCGCGAATGCACCTGCCGCTCATGCTGTATCCGGAGCAGATTAATCACATCCGCTTCCTCCAGCGCTCCCTCCAAATCATGACTAACCTCCGCCCCCAGCTCAGCAAATTCCTTCGGCAAGAGGGTCGACGGACCCACCAACTTCACTTTCGCCCCTAACTTCGTCAAAGCCCATAGGTTCGAACGCGCCACCCGACTGTGGACAATATCTCCGACAATCAACACCCTCACCCCTGCAATCTTCCCCATCCGCTCCTGAATCGTAAAAGCATCCAGCAACCCTTGAGTCGGATGCTCGTGCGAGCCGTCCCCCGCGTTAATCACCGAAGCTTTCAAACGCTCCGCCAAAAAGTGGGCCGCTCCTGCCGACCGATGCCGAATCACAATCGTCCCCGCTTGCAACGCCTCCAAGTTTCTTGCCGTGTCCTTCAAGGTTTCCCCTTTGCGAATACTACTCGATTCCCTGTCCAGACTAACCACATCCGCACTCAATCGCACCGCCGCCAGTTCAAAAGAAATCCTCGTCCGCGTGCTTGGTTC
>CANESK010000058.1 GCA_947441075.1 Verrucomicrobia subdivision 6 bacterium | reverse complement strand
GTCACCTTCTCCGTATGCCCACCGTGCCGCTTAAAGATACGCGTTGGCGAGAATTCACCTAAACGATGACCCACCATGTTTTCAGTGACGAAAACAGGATTGAAAACCTTCCCATTATGAACCAAGAAAGTATGACCGACGAAATCAGGCGGAATCATCGAGCGTCGCGACCAAGTCTTGATCGGCTTCTTTGCCCCAGAACCAATCTTCTGCACCTTCTCCATCAAATGGTCATCAATAAACGGACCTTTTTTTAGACTACGACTCATGAGGACCTCTTCTTTCTACGATCTTCCACAATAAACCGGCTGGAAGGCTTGTGACGGTGACGGGTTTTCAATCCCTTGGCCAACTGACCCCAAGGCGACACTGGATGCTGACGACCTCCACCCCCCTTGCTCTTTCCTTGTCCACCCCCCATCGGATGATCCACTGGATTCATCACCATGCCCCGAGTATGAGGACGACGCCCCATCCAACGAGAGCGACCCGCTTTTCCTAAACTGACTTTCTCATGCGACACATTGCCCACTTGACCGACCGTGGCGTAACAATCCGCATGCAACCGTCGCAACTCTCCCGAAGGGAGTCGGACCAACGCATAATCCTTATCGATTGCGGTACAAATCGCAGAGGCGCCCGCCGAGCGAACCATTTGACCCCCACGTCCAGGGACCAACTCGATATTATGCAAAGGCAAACCTTGAGGAATAAAGCGAAGCGGCAAAGCATTGCCAACTTCTGCCGCCACTTTCATTCCGGCGATGACCGTCATCCCAACCAATAAACCTTCAGGCGCCAGCATGTAGGCCCGATCTTTTGGCCCGTACTCCACCAAAGCCAAACGAGAGGTGCGATTGGGGTCATACTGAATCCCAATTACCTTGCCCGCGGTTGTTCGTGCACGGCGATTCCACTCGATGATCCGCAACTTCTTTTTATGCCCACCCCCACGACTCCGGCAGGTCGTCCGCCCATGAGCGTTCCGCCCACCCGTGCGGTTCTTTTTCTGCAGTAAGCTTTTTTCAGGCTGCGAATCACGGGTCAACTCCGAGAAATCATGGAGCATCGTGAAACGAAGCGATGGAGTCAGAGGGCGAAATACTTTTAAGGCCATATAATTATTCCTAGGCGAGTTCGATTTTCTGGCCTTCTGCCAGTGTGACGATCGCACGTTTCGTATGATTGGTCCGACCAGGTTCTCCGCGACGAGAACGGCGGAACTTTCCTTTGCGACGCAAGGTATTCACCCGAATCACTTTTTTCCCAAAAAGGGAGGTGATCGCTTGACGAATCTCTAACTTTGTCGCGTTTGGCGCCACTTCAAAGAGGTACTGGTTATGCGCTGTGGCCAAACGAGTCCCCTTCTCTGAAATTCTTGGTCGGAAAATAACTTCGGTTGGGTTTCTCATGAGAGTACCTCAGGTTTTGCTTTCGGTTGCAGACGACGCCCAAGCTCCACAAAAGCATCCTCCGAAACCCAAACCTGCTGACGACGCAGAAGATCTTCCGCATTCACCTCGCGGGCAGGACGGACGTCTACTTCACGTAGATTCCCCGCCGCCTGCAAAAGAGTTCCTTCAGGCTTCGCCAGAATCAGCAAAACCGAAAGAGGTAATCCTGCATCTTTCAACCAAGCCAAGAGATCCTTCGTCTTGGGAGCTTTTAAGCTGGGAATCGTTCCCGTAAGCAATTTTCCTTGTCCAGCCAAGTCACTCAAAGCACGTCGCAAAGCCGTCCGCAAAACCGTTTTCGGAACATCCTTGCGATAGCTGCGGGGATGCGGACCAAAGGCCACACCTCCACCACGCCAAACTGGCGAGGCTTTGTATCCAGCCCGAGCCCGCCCAGTGCCCTTCTGATTCCAGGGCTTGGCACCAGAAAGATCCACCGTGCCCTTCGTTTTCGTAGAATGAGTTCCCGAACGACGGTTGGCACGATAGGCCGTAACCGCCTCGTGCAAGGCCTGACTCGCTTTCCGATTTTTGAAAAGCTCCACTCCCAAGGCCTTCTCTGCCGCAACTAGATTGACTGGTTTAGCTTGGCTCATAAATACCTCAGGCTTGCGCCGGTTCCTTAATCGCATCGCGCACCAGCACTACGCTACCGTTTGGTCCGGGAACTGCCCCACGAACCAAAATAAGCTTTTCCACCTCTCGTACTTGCATCACCCGCAAATTTTGAATCGTGCAGTTGTCCAACCCGAGATGCCCAGGCATTCCCGCGTTCTTGTACACCCGACCAGGAGTCGAACGACAACCGATTGCCCCGTTCCTTCGGTGGGTAGTCGAACCGTGCGCATCAGCTTGTCCCGAAAAGTTATGCTTCCGCATGACCCCGTGAAACCCTTTTCCCTTGGAAAGGCCTAGAACGTCCACCAACTGGCCAGGCTTGAAACGGGTCACTGCAACTTCCGAACCGACCACGAGATCGGCAGGAGCGGCACGGAATTGACGCAAAAAGAGAGGATTCTTGCGACCAGCTTTTTCGAAGGCCACCCGTTGAGGTTTGTTCGTCCGAGAAGCCTTACGCTCCCCCATCCCCATGACCACCGCATTCACTCGGCTACGCTCCGTTGTCCGAACCTCATAAACCGTGTTGGTCTCTGCAGAGATAACCGTGACCGCAGTCGCCAGTCCCTGATCATCATAGATCCGGGTCATGCCGAGCTTTTTTCCTATCATGCCAAATCGTTCGATCATGGGTTGGGCTCCTTGGAATTAAATCTTGATGGTGATGTCGACTCCCGCAGGCAGGTTAAGCTTTTTCAGCTCGTCCACCGTCTTGCCGGAGGGCTCCAAGATATCCAGGAGCCGTTTGTGTGTGCGAATTTCAAATTGTTCCATGCTCTTCTTATCGCAATGCGGAGAACGATTGACGGTATACCGCTCAATCTTCGTCGGCAAAGGGATCGGGCCAGCCACCCGCGAACCTGTTCGCGAGGCGGTTTCAGCAATTTCCCCAGCTGCCTTATCCAACAGGCGGAAATCGAAAGACTTTAGACGGATGCGGATACGGGTAGCGGCCATAGGTTTAGCCTTTCTTTTGTTGCGTAACTTGAGCCAGCACACTAGCGGGTACTTGCTCGAAATGGGAGGGTTCCATCGAATAGGCGGCACGACCGCGAGAAAGGGAACGGATGGTATTGACGTAACCAAACATTTCCGCCAAGGCCACTTCTGCCTTCACTACGGATGTTAGATTTTTCGAGTCCACATTCATAATCTTGCCCCGACGACGATTGATATCCCCTAGAATATCACCTTGGTACTCATCGGGTGTAGAACACTCCACCAGCATGATAGGCTCAAGCAGAATCGGGCCGGCCTTCTGCATCGCATCTTTCACCGCGAAAATGGCCGCCATCTTAAAGGCCAACTCATTCGAATCCACCTCGTGATAAGAACCATCAATAATCTCAATTTTCATGTCGATGACAGGACTTCCATGCAATACCCCGTTCAATACCGCCTCGGCTACCCCTTTGCGCACCGCAGGAATGTACTCCTTTGGAATATTTCCACCCGTCACTTTGTTTTCAATGGTGATCCCCTTCCCACGCTCCTGTGGCTCCACTTGTAAAATCACATGTCCGTACTGTCCGCGACCCCCAGACTGCTTGATCAACTTCCCTTCTCCACCCGAACTCTTGGTGATCGTCTCCCGATAGGCAATTTGGGGCGCCCCAGAGTTGGTCTCGACACTAAATTCACGCTTAATCCGATCACAAATAATTTCCAGATGAAGTTCGCCCATCCCTTTGATGATCGTCTGGCCAGTTTCCTCATTGCTCTGCACTTGGAAGGTAGGATCCTCTTCCGAAAGACGCTGGAGGGCTTCCCCCATCTTCTCACGGTCACCCTTTGTCTTCGGTTCCAAAGCCATCGAGATAACTGGTTCTGGAAAACTCGGCGGTTCCAGCGTCACCTCGTAATCTTCGTTCCGCAAGGTGTCGCCAGTTGCGATATCCTTCAGACCGACTGTCGCTGCGATATCTCCTGCAAAAACCGATTCAATATCTTCACGCTTATCCGCTTGAATCTGAATCAAGCGACTGACGCGCTCACGCTTCCCTGTGCGCGAATTGTAAATAAATTCACCTTTGCTCAGCTTCCCTGAATAGACGCGGAAGAAAATCAACTTCCCGACGAATGGATCGGTCCAGAGCTTAAAGGCCAAGGAACAAAATTTCGCGTTATCATCCACCAAAACAGGAATACGCTCTTCAGGATTTTCCGTGCTGTGCCCAATCGCAGGAGGAATGTCGATCGGGCTAGGAAGGAACTCAACTACCGCGTCCACCAAAGACTGAACTCCCTTATTCTTGAAAGCCGAACCCCCAACCACAGGGACAAACAAGTTCGCAATCGTTGCCCGACGAATTCCCGCCTTCAACTGCTCAGTCGTAGGCCTTTTTTCGTTCAGGAAGAGATTACCAACTTCCTCGTCGCAATCCGCAATTGCTTCGATCAACTCATCCAAACCGACTTTGGCCATCTCTTGCAACTCCGCAGGAATATCCTTCACCTCATAAACCGATCCGAATTCCTTGCTATCCTTGTAAGCAATCACCTTCTGGTTGATCAGGTCAATCACTCCTGCCAACTCCCCTTCCTTCCCGAGCGGCACAATAATCGGCCAAGCATTCGCGCCGAGTTTCGTCTTCATCTCGTGCACCGCTTTTTCAAAATCAGCACCTGTCCGATCCATCTTATTCACGAAGGCAATCCGAGGCACCCCATACTTGTTCGCTTGCCGCCAAACGGTCTCGCTCTGCGGCTGCACACCCGCCACCCCACAAAATACCGCGATGGCACCGTCCAACACCCGTAAAGAGCGCTCTACCTCAGCGGTGAAGTCAACGTGCCCTGGGGTATCAATAATATTGATCCGGTTCATTGTTTTTTCGAAACTTTTCACTAAGCCGGCATCTGGCTTAACCGGCCAAAAACAGGTCGTGGCTGCCGAAGTAATCGTAATGCCACGCTCACGCTCCTGCTCCATCCAATCGGTCACCGTGGTGCCTTCATGCACTTCACCCATTTTATGAATGCTACCCGTGTAGAAAAGAACCCGCTCCGTCAGGGTGGTCTTGCCCGCATCGATATGCGCGCAGATCCCGATATTCCTCGTCCGTTCGAGGGAATAACTACGGGCTGAACTTTGGGTGGGAGGCATAAATCAGTTCCCTACCAACGCAGATGGGCAAAGGCCCGATTCGCTTGGGCCATCCGATGGGTTTCATCACGTTTCTTCACCGCATTTCCCTGTCCGGTGGCCGCATCCCGAATCTCTTGGGCCAAAGCTTTTTCAAAGGATATTCCCTTGCGCTTATTCGCCAGATCCACCAGCCAACGCAAAGCTAAAGCCAACTGCCTTTCAGGGGTGGTTTCCACGGGAACCTGATAGGTCGCTCCACCCACCCGACGAGATTTCACTTCCAACCGAGGCTTCACATTTTCCACAGCCTTTTGCACCACTGCCAAAGGATCTCCACCCGAGCCCCCTTCGTTCGCCCGCTCAATCGCATTGTAAACCAAGCGACTCGCCGTCGAGAATTTTCCTGATTTAAGAATATACCCAATCATCCGGCCAACTAAGAGACTTTCAAAGACTGGATCCGGAAGGGTTTTACGCGAAAGATGGCGGCGACGACGGGACATAAATCAATCTCCTTAAATTAGGCTTTCGCCTCGGCCGCAGGTTTTTCTGCTTTGGCCGCCTTGGCCGCACCACCCTTCGGACGTTTCACCCCGTACTTACTACGGGAGACCATCCGAGAAAGCTTATTAGAATTACTCGGGCCAGAAGCTCCCAGCGCATCCAAGGTCCCGCGGACGATATGATACCGAACCCCTGGCAAATCCTTGACGCGCCCACCACGCACCAAAACAATCGAATGCTCCTGCAAATTATGATTTTCCCCAGGAATGTAGGCGATGACCTCTTCTCCATTGGAAAGACGGACCTTAGCCACTTTTCGGAGGGCGGAATTTGGCTTCTTCGGCGTACGGGTCATGACCTGTAAACACACCCCACGGCGCTGAGGACAGCCGCGTAAAGCAGGGGCTTTCGTGCCGCGTTCAATGCGGGAGCGACCGAGTCGGACCAATTGATTAATCGTCGGCATATACTACTTTAGAGTCCCTCATCCCCGATAGATTCAAGACCGACGGCAAACCCTGAAGGGTTCCAGAAAGCGCTTCAAGGCGCTCGCATGGAGGACGACCCGCACGGGCCGTCGCATGCCACCAGATCAAGTCAGTCTACCTTTTCAGGCGACCGCCGAATCACAGCGGAAATTTAAATCCTGCCCAAAAATCTCTTCTCTGGCAAGCGATTTCGAAAAGTTTTCCCCATCAACTCGCGAGAGCCGCGGGAATATCCAGAGCTACTTTTCGAGCCCTTTCTTCCTCAGGCTGCGTGCTGATCAAGGCTTCTCCCACGGGCTCCCCCAAATGGAGGAGTTTAATCTTGCGGTAGGCGCTAAAGCCCGTTCCCGCAGGAATCAAATGACCCATGATGACGTTTTCCTTGAAGCCCAAGAGCTTATCGACCTTCCCGAGCGTCGCCGCATCGGTCAGAATTCGAGTAGTGTCTTGGAAGGAAGCCGCCGAGATAAAGCTTTCCGTTTCGAGCGAAGCCTTGGTGATCCCGAGCAGGACTGGGGTCGCCTCTGCTGGCTTGCCACCCTTCTGCTCGATCTCCCGATTGGCGTCCTCGAAAGCCATCCGATCAATCTGCTCGCCCCAGAGGTACTGGGTATCGCCTGGTTCGGTGATCTTCACCTTCCGCAGCATCTGCCGAACAATGATCTCGATGTGCTTATCGTTGATCTCTACCCCTTGTAACCGGTAGACCTCTTGCACCTCGTTGACCAAGTACTCTTGCAACTCTTGCGGTCCGCAAACCTCGAGAATTTCATGAGGCACCACCGGTCCTTCGGTTAACTGCTGCCCCTTCTTCACCGTATCACCCTTGTAAACGATCAAATGTTTGGAAAGAGAGATAAGATGCTCCTCTTCCGTCTGGGTAACAGGATCCCGAATAATTAACTTCTTTTTTCCTTTAACATTTCCTTGGAGATCCACCACGCCGTCGATCTTCGCGATCTCCGCCGCATCCTTCGGACGACGAGCTTCGAAAAGCTCCGCCACCCGAGGCAACCCACCGGTAATGTCCTTCGTCTTGGTGACCTTACGAGGCGTCTTGGCCATCCGCTGCCCCGCCTGGACTTTCTCGCCGTCCTTCACCTCAATATGGGCGCCCGCAGGAATACTGTAAGCCGCGATGACTGCACCGGCCTGATCGACAATCGCGATTTGTGGGTGCAAGTCCTCTTTGTGCTCAATGATAACCGTGCCGACCGACTTAGTAGTCTCGTCGACCTCTTTCTTCATCGTCACCCCTTCGAGGATGTCTTTAAATTCAACTCGACCGGCTTTTTCCGTCAGAATGGAAACATTGTACGGATCCCACTGAACGAAGCTCTGGCCCTTCTTCACTTTGCCGCCCTCTGGGACGGAGATCATCGAGCCAATCACCACAGGATACCGCTCCAATTCGCGACCATCGGCCGCGTGCACGCTGATGAATCCATTCTTATTCAAAACAATGTCATGCCCTTCTAAGGCCGTCACCGTGCGCAATTCCGTGTACTGCACTGTGCCGTCGTTCTTCGCTTTGATCTGGGGCTGTTTGAAAATCTGCGAAGCCGTTCCTCCGATGTGGAAGGTACGCATGGTCAACTGCGTGCCGGGCTCACCAATGCTCTGGGCAGCGATAATTCCTACCGCTTCGCCCAGTTTAGCCGTCTGATTTGTGGCCAGATTTAATCCATAGCAAGAAATACAGACGCCACGCTTCGTTTCGCAGGTCAACGCAGAACGGATCTTCACCCGTTCCTGACCGAGATCTTCAATCGCCGCCGCTGCTTTCTCGGAGATCAGTTCGCCTGCGGAAACAATCTTCCGCTTGCCCACTGGATCGACAATGTCATCACAAGAGGTACGGCCGTAGATACGGTCGCGCAGACGTACAATCGCGTCGTCCCCTTCCATGATCGGCTTGACCCAGATCCCGCGATCAGTTCCGCAATCGTCTTCACGGATAATAATGTCCATGGCCACGTCGCAAAGTTTACGGGTCATATAACCAGAATCCGCTGTTTTCAAGGCGGTATCCGCCAATCCCTTGCGGGCTCCGTGGGTACTAATGAAATATTCCAAAACCGAGAGACCTTCACGGAAACTCGCCGTGATCGGGCGCTCGATGATTTCGCCCGAAGGCTTCGCCATCAAACCCCGCATTCCGGCCAACTGCCGAACTTGGTTCCGGTTTCCTCGCGCCCCTGAGTCCACCATCAGATAGACAGGGTTAAAGTCTTTTCGTCCTTCGTTATGCTCAAGCGTGCGATACATCGCAGAGGAAATTTCCTCAGTCGCTTGGGTCCAGATATCGACAATCTTGTTGTAGCGCTCTCCGTCGGTGATCGCACCCATGCGGTACTGCTTCTCCACCTGAGAAACCGACCCACGCGCCCGCTCAAGAACCGCCGGTTTTTCTTCGGGGATAATCATGTCATTGATCCCGATAGAAACACCCGACCGTGTGGCCGAGCTAAAACCAAGATCCTTTAACTTATCCAGGCACTCCACCGTGGCTTGGTGACCGGACTTCTCGTAGCAACGGAGAATAATTTCTCCGAGCTGCTTCTTGCCAGAAGGCTTATTGATAAAGCCCATCTCTTTTGGCCAGATGCTATTGAACTCCACTCGACCTGGAGTGGTTTCAATGAATTTCTTCGTGGCATCCCCAAAGACCGTCTCACGTCCAAGATCAGGATTCTTGAAAAGAATCAGATCATGGATCTTGATGCTCTTCTCGCTGATCGCAAATTCAACTTCGTCCGCATCGGAGAAAGCGTTCAAACGCTTCTTCGTTGCCCCTGCCTTTTCTGTCGTCTTCATCGGATTCTGCGACAGATAGTAACAACCCAAGGTAATGTCTTGGCTCGGCGTCGTGATCGGGCGTCCATTACTCGGTCCGAAGATGTTGTTTGGTGCCAGCATCAATAAACGGGCTTCCAATTGCGCTTCCACGCTCAAAGGAATATGCACCGCCATCTGATCACCGTCGAAATCCGCATTGTAAGCGGTACAAACCAAAGGATGAATTCGAATGGCGTCGCCCTCGATCAACTTCGGCTCGAAAGCCTGCACCGAAAGCCGATGGAGCGTCGGGGCGCGATTCAAGAGAACAGGATGTTCCCGAGTTACTTCGTCCAAGGTGTCCCAAACGATCGCTTCTTTACGCTCAATCATCTTCTTCGCCGAGCGGACCGTGTGCACTTGTCCCAGCTCTTTCAGGCGCCGAATAATGAAAGGTTCAAACAGAACCAAAGCCATTTTCTTAGGTAAACCGCACTCGTTTAGCTTCAACTCCGGACCGATCACGATGACCGAACGTCCGGAATAATCCACTCGCTTACCCAGCAAGTTCATCCGGAAACGTCCCGTCTTACCTTTCAACATATCCGAAAGAGACTTGAGCGGACGATTGCCCGCACCCGTCACTGCCCGGCCATGCCGACCATTGTCCATCAATGCGTCGACCGACTCCTGTAACATCCGCTTTTCATTACGAATAATTACTTCAGGTGTCTTCAGCTGCAGCAGATTACGCAACCGGTTATTCCGATTGATCACCCGACGATAAAGATCATTCAAATCCGACGTCGCAAAACGACCACCTTCCAGCGGCACCAGCGGACGCAAGTCAGGCGGAATCACCGGAAGAGTTTCCAGAATCATCCACTCAGGACGCGATCCTGCGGTGAGGAATCCTTGGACCAACTTCAGTCGCTTGGCAACTTTCTTGCGCGTCTGTTTGCTCTTCGTCGTTTCCAACTGCTGTTCTAGCTCTGTGCAGAGCTCATCCAGATCGATTTTTTTAAAGACATCGCGGATCGCCTCGGCACCCATCTTGGCAATGAAAGAATCACCAAACTGCTCCTGCGCTTCGCGGTACTCGGTTTCCGTGAGCAACTGCTTGGGCTTGAGCGGGGTCTTCCCTTCGTCGATCACCAAATAATCTTCATAATAGATCACCCGCTCGAGATCTCGTGCGGTCATATCCATCATCAATCCCAAGCGGCTGGGCATACATTTGTAGAACCAGATGTGACTCACCGGAACCGCGAGCTCAATATGGCCCATCCGTTCCCTGCGCACCCGCGCGAGCGTGACTTCCACGCCACAACGATCGCAGATCACCCCTTTAAACTTAATCCGCTTGTACTTTCCGCAGGAACATTCGTAGTCCTTGGTCGGCCCGAAAATCCTCTCACAAAACAACCCGCCCTTTTCTGGTTTGAAGGTACGGTAGTTGATCGTTTCAGGATTTTTCGTTTCGCCTCGGCTCCAAGAAAGAATCGATTCGGGCGAAGCCACGGTGATGCTCACCTGGTCAAAGCCAACAGTTCTTTCCATGCCGAGGATTTCACGAGCCGATTGGGTCTGTTTGTTCATGGGGTATTAGGTATTTCTGGATTGAGATTAAGCGGCTTCGATAAGGATATCTGGCTTTTGCAGATCCTCATCCACCACCCGACTCCGCTCGCCGACCTTAATGTCGAGACAGAGACTTTGCATTTCTTTGATCAACACATTAAACGATTCTGGCGTGCCCGCTTCCAACGAGTTGTCCCCTTTGACAATGCTCTCGTAGATTCGCGTACGGCCTGCCACGTCGTCCGATTTGACGGTGAGAAGTTCCTGCAAGGTGTAGGCCGCCCCGTAGGCTTCCATCGCCCAGACTTCCATTTCTCCATAGCGCTGACCACCGTACTGCGCTTTGCCCCCCAGCGGTTGCTGAGTGACCAAGGAGTAGGGTCCGACCGCCCGAGCATGGATCTTGTCTGCCACCAAATGATGCAACTTCATCATGTAAATCAAACCGACAACTACACGTTGATCGAAAAGTTCACCCGTGCGTCCGTCGACTAAGACAGACTTTCCGTCTTCATCGAGCTTCGCTTTCTTCAGGAACTCCCGAATCTTCGTTTCACTAATTCCGTCAAAGACGGGGGTGGCCACGTTGAATCCAAGCGCTCGGGCTGCGATTCCC
>CANESK010000057.1 GCA_947441075.1 Verrucomicrobia subdivision 6 bacterium | reverse complement strand
GTGCCCAGGATGCTGAAACTTCAGGCTGTCCCGCGGTTCTTGGGCCGACATCTCCACCATCTCCTTGGCCGCCTGCAATTTCATGTTTTCCCGAATGGCAATAAACTCCATCTCGGGAGTGATCATCCCCCTCTTGGCGTAGTTTAACTGAGAGACCGATCCCTTCTTCGCCCTCAGAGGTGTTCGTTTCGCTCCGGGAAACTGCTCTGTCACCACCCCATTTCCGTTGCGATTACCGTTGTCGACCGGCAAAACCGCACGCCCAAGATAACTCTCCGTATCCTTGCGCTCCTCAATCCAGACCGATCGGATGGCAGGCAAACCCTGCCGGACATCCCCATGAAAAGTAGGATCGCCCCATGCACCGCTCGTGTCGTAGACCCTGACAGGATCGTTCGCCTGGAGTTTTCCATCGGGCAAGCGCGTAGGTTGTAGTTCGATTTCACGAAAAGGAATCTGGAGATCAGGGCGAGAACCCTTTAGGTAAACACGCCGCGACCCTTCGAGAGGTTGGGCTTCTTGGGGACTCGGTGCTTGGGTTGTGGAACTCATTTTCTTCCTTTCCCCTCCACGAATCGCCAGAAGAAAAGGTACACCCTATTCCCTCCGGCGGCATGATCCGCTTCAGGTTCTAAGGGTCTCGGGACCATGGTTCCCGACTCTCAGCCCGGCCGGCCGGACTCCCCGCGCTCAAAGCCTAACCGCTCCGCTCCCCTATTCCAGTTTTTTTCCCGCAGTTACTGATCTTCTAAAACCGCCGTCGGCACATAGCCACGCCGCCGATCCATCGTCTCCACCTCCGCATAATCTCCGATCACACGCCGCACGCTGACCCGATCTCCGCGATGCAGAGTCGAGGAAGCGGGTGTCACCTGATTGGGCCCATTCTCTTTCAGGGGCACATCAGTCAGAATCATCGCCAAGCCCGCATCCCGGCTTCCTGTGCCCGCGCAACCTACTAATCCCAAAACTCCTGCTACGGCAAAGATCAAAAGAAGATTCTTCATACCTACCAGCTAGCAACTCACCGCCTATTGGCAACCCTTGCCCTTTCCTCCATCTGTTCGCAGTTTAACTGGATGCCCTTAGCCACCACCTTGGTCCGCCTAATCCAAGACGGAAAATCTTCCCCCGCTAAAAATATGGCGATCGACGAATCCCTCCTTCGCCACGTCCTCCAGCCCGTTCTCCGCATTTATGGCTGGTCCATTCCCTGCCTATCCCTCGGCTACTTTCAAAAGTCGTCTCTCGTTGCAAAAGACCAGGCCTTCGTACGGCGTTACACCGGCGGAGGAATCGTCGAACACGGTTACGATTTGACCTACACCCTCATTCTGCCCGCCCACCACCCCTTAACCAGTGCAGGAACTCTGCCCAGCTACCGAGCCGTTCATCAGGCCGTCGCTAAGGCACTGACCGCTTGCAATATCCCCTGCCAACTCTCCTCCGCCCAACCCCTCAACGATGACCCCTCCTGTTTTCTTAAACCCGTTCCAGCCGATGTTCTCGACTCCTCAGGCCACAAACTCGCAGGGGCTGCCCAGCGCCGCACAAAACAGGGCTGCCTCCACCAAGGAAGTATCCTTTTGCATGGGCCAATCCCCGCCTCCCTCTCCGCCCAGCTCATCCGCTGCCTTGAAGAGTGCCTTCAGACCCAGACCAAGGAATCAACTCTCACCGCCCAAGAAATTCAGTCCACTGCCGATCTAGAAACCAGTCGCTACGCCAACCGCGAGTGGAACTTTTCGCGCTGACCTATCCTTTTTTCTTTCCCGCACCCCAAATCAGCCCGACAACCACCAAAACAACCAGCCCAATTAAGATCAAACTTCCCTGTCCAACCCACCGCTCCGCCAGTCGCGTTGCCGCGGCCGTTTTGGCAAATCGCTCACCCGCTAACGCGCTCAGCCAAATCCACAAAGGAGCATAGACCAAAGCCCCCAGAGCATTCAGACCGACAAACTTCCCCAGAGGCATGGCATGCCGTCCCGCAAAAAAGAAAACTCCAAATCGTACCGCAGGGATAAACCGGCCTAAAAAAACAGTCTTCATTCCATGTTTTTCAAAGAGGTGCTCAATTTTTTTCTGCCGCGCGGGCGAAAAGAGCACCGACCCCAATCGCGTTTGCAAAAACCACTTTCCACCTCTTATACCCAGAAAATAAACCCATAAATCCCCCGATAGAATCCCCATTAAGCAGGCCAAACAGGTCCACCCGTATGAGGAGGTTCCCCAACCCACCGATAATCCACTCGCCACCAGCAAAGGCTCCTCAGGAAGCGGTACACCCATGGCCGAGATAAAGAGAATCCCGAACATCGCCACATAACGAAAGTCCGAGATCGCTCCGATCAGGAAGTCGAGAGTCATCGCGAGGAAGGGGTTTGCATTGTCGGAAGGGGGTTTTCCACTAAAAAAAGCAGACCCCTATGTACCTCAATTTAGGCATTACAGCCAAAGCTCTTTATCTGTCTTACCTAGGAAGACCTTTCCAACTGAGGCGCTGGGTCATTGTCACTTTCTTTCTCTTTTTGCTTTGTTTCTTCTGGATCGTCGTAGCTATCGGGCGTTTCCTCGACCATATCCTTTACCCAGATTTTCGCAGGCAGGAAATCCGTCAGCCCATTTTCATTGTCGCCCCTCCCCGCAGTGGCACCACCTTCCTGCAAAGACTACTCGCAAAGAACCGCGATATCTTTGCTCCTGTTCTGATGTATCAAACTATTTTTCCAAGCATCACTATTCAAAAGCTTATTCATTCCGTAGCTCAGGCCAGCCGCCAGAAGGGACATCTTCTTTTTGATATCACCTCATGGGTTGAACGCCACTGCTTCGGAGGTTGGGACGGTATGCATAAAATGCGTTTTACTCAGCCTGAAGAAGATGATGGCTTTTTTGTTTATACTTTTGTCACCGAGGCTATTTATCTGCTCTTTCCTTTTGTCCGTGCCTTGTGGGGAGCTGGCTTTGCCGATGACCTACCCCTCCGACAACAAAAGAAACTCATGAAGTACTACCGCTCCTGTCTGCAAAGACATCTTTACCTCAACGGCCCCGACAAAGTTCTCCTCTCCAAAGCCACTCAGTTTTCTGGGTCTATTCTCTGCCTCCAACGAGAATTTCCCGACGCTCGGATTATTAATATTCTGCGAAATCCTCGGGAATCGATCCCTTCCCACATCAGCGTCTTCTTTACCGTCTGGCAGTGGATCGATCCGTCCATTCGAAAAATTGGGCCCGAATCTCGCGAATATGCCGAGCTGGCTGCTGCTTGGTTTCTTCACTTGGAAAAGTTCGCTATCTCAGCTCGACCTGAGCGTTACTACCGAATTCTTTATCCCGACCTTGTCCAGAATACCGAGAGATCGATTCAATCCATCTATCGTCGATTCGATCTTCCCCTTTCGGCACAAGCAAAACGCCAGATTCAATCCGATGCCCGTCTCGCCGTGGACTACAAAAGCTCCCACCTCTACACCATGACGGAATACGGCTTATCCCCGGAGTGGTTGCGGCGAGAGCTCGGGGGTCTCATGAAAAGACATAGATTTTCTGCCTCCATCCCTCTCCGCCCGTCTCCGCGCCACCCCTCAAGAAAAACACGCTCCGTCCCAGAATAATAATTTCTGGCGATTATTACTTGGAAATGCGCGGATCAAACCGCTGAGCCAAAGGAATTCGCCGGCCCACCCCAAATGCTTTCGTCGTCACCTTCAACCCAGGCGCGGCTTGCCTCCTCTTGTACTCCGAAAGATCAATCTTTCTGACGATCTCTTCCGCCAGTGGCCGAGCGATCCCCTTTTTTACCATCCCCCGAATCGAACCCTCGTTCACCACATAGCTCTCTAAAATTCGGTCCAACTCCTCATACGAAGGCAAACTATCCTGATCCTTCTGATCGGGCCGCAGCTCCGCACTCGGCGCCTTCTCAATCGAACTTTTTGGAATAATCTCCCGCTCCCGATTAATCCATCGCGCAATTCGATAGACCAACGTTTTCGGCACATCCGCAATCACCGCCAGCGCCCCGCACATATCCCCGTATAAAGTACAGTACCCTACTGCCAGTTCACTTTTATTTCCCGTAGTCAGGAGGAGCCGACCAGAATCATTCGAAATCCCCATAAGAATCACTCCCCGAAGGCGCGACTGTAAATTCTCTTCGGTCAAACCCCCACTCCGCCCCCCGCGAGATGGCGTGATCGCCTGCAACATCGTCGCGAACGGCCCCTCAATGGAGATTTTTTCATACCGAATCCCCAAGGCTCGGGCCAGAGACTCGGCATCCTCTAAGCTGCCTTGACTGGAATATCGACTGGGCATCGCCACCCCCAACACCTTGTCCTTTCCCAGAGCTTCAGCCGCAATCACTGCAGTCAACGCACTATCGATTCCCCCACTTAATCCCAGCACCACCTCCTGGAAACCACACTTCCCCAAATAATCTCTCGTTCCCAAAACCAGTGCGCGAAAAATCTGCTCTTCTTCACTAGCCCACTCTATTTTTTTCTCCTGCCCATCCAAATCCACCACTTTTACTTCTTCAGAAAAAGCTAATCCCATACTCAAAAGCTTGCCTCGCTTACTCAAAACGAGGCTTTGCCCATCAAAAACAAGTTCATCATTTCCCCCCACCGCATTGACCTGCACCACAGGAATCTTCTCCCTCTTCGCCACCCTCTCCAACAAACGGTACCGCGTCATTTCCTTGCCTTGATGCCAAGGCGATGCCGAGAGATTAATCAGGAGATCTATGCCTTTCTTTGCTAATTCCCTTACCGGATCAGCTAAGTACCTCCGCTCCATCCAGACATCCTCATCATTCCAAATATCTTCACATATCGTCACCCCCACCCGCCGACCGCCGATCCGCACGGGGGCCACCTTTTCCCCAGGCTCAAAATATCGATCCTCATCAAATACATCGTATGTCGGTAAAAGGCGCTTCCGTGCCACCACCCGCACTTTTCCCTTCTCAAATAAAAAGGCCACATTGTGCAATGGCCGCCCCTCTTTTTTGGTCGATTTCTCAATCCCACCCATCAGCAAGGGGACTTTCCCAACCCTTTTGGCTAACTCCCGTACCTCACGATCATGCCCTTCTAAAAAATCAGATCGATTGAGCAAATCCCTTGGCGGATAGCCACAAAGACCAAGCTCAGGAGCCACCACAATTTCCGCGCCCAACTCGACCGCCTCCCCATACGCTCGGGCCACTTTGTCCGCGTTTTTCTCAAAATCCCCGATCGTAAAATTAAGCTGGAGAATTCCAATATTCATAAGACTCTGTTAATTAGTATTTTATGCATTTTATATGTTTTTTCAGCATCCGTTGACAAAGCTCTGTAGATTTGTAGCCTCATCCCTTCTCTTATGCCAGTTCCTGTTAGCCAAGCTTGGACAGTTGCCTCCTACGTACTCGGGCAGAAGTTGCGTGGGGTCAAACGGTATCCGCTTGTCCTAATGCTCGAGCCCCTCTTCCGCTGCAACCTTTCCTGCGCAGGTTGCGGTAAAATCCAGTATCCCGATCACATCCTCAATAAACGCCTCACCCCACAACAGTGCTGGGACGCCACCGACGAGTGCGGCGCCCCTATGGTTTCTATCCCCGGCGGCGAACCGCTGATCCATCCCGAGATCGATTCGATAGTCGAAGGCCTCGTCGCCCGCAAAAAGTACATCTACCTTTGCACCAACGCACTCCTCCTCAAGCGGAAGCTCGATCTCTTTAAACCCACCAAATACCTCACTTTCAGCATTCACATGGATGGTCTCGAACCGGAACACGATGCCGCTGTCTGTCGCGATGGCACCTATCAAGTCGCCCTCGAAGCGATTAAAGAAGCCGTCGCCCGCGGATTCCGCGTCACCACCAATACCACCCTCTTCGAAGGCACCAATCCCGCTCGCGTCCGCGAATTTTTCGATGCCATGATGAAACTCAATGTCGAAGGGATGATGCTCTCCCCAGGCTACAGCTACCAAAAAGCACCCGATCAGGAACATTTTTTAGGTCGCGAACGCACTAAGAAACTCTTCCAAGAAATTCTTAAAGGCCGCAAAAAATCTTGGAAGTTTAATCTTTCCCCCAATTTCCTCGAGTTCCTCCAAGGCAACGTCGACTACGATTGCACCCCTTGGGGCAATCCCACCTATAATGTCTTCGGTTGGCAGAAACCCTGCTACCTCCTGCAAGACGGCTACGTCCCTACCTTCAAAGAATTAATGTCCGATACCATGTGGGAAAATTACGGGCAGAAAAGTGGCAACGTGAAGTGCCGCGACTGCATGGTGCATTGCGGATACGAAGCTAGCTCCGTCGACGACACCTTCGGCTCTCTCCCAGGATTCGCCCGTACCGTCAAAGCTGCCATCGCTTACGGAACCTGACCCCACCGTCAGGCGCTCCCTCCCTTTATGCCCCAAGCCGACAAACACGCCCTCCCCTCTCATAAACCTGGCTCCATCGAACACACCACCCTCCCTTGCACCGATGCTGCCTCCCGCCAAAACGCCCTAACTACCGCTTTCGACTACCGCGGAGACATTACCCTCGACCTGAACGACGGTAAAAAAATTGTCGGCTTTGTTTTCCGCTACGATGAGAACCCTGGCCAAGTTCACCTCTTCGTCGTGCATGGCAAAGATTCCATCCCCCAGATCGTCCCAGCCGACACCATAACCGCTGTTCACTTCACTGGCGAAGATACCGCCTTCGGAAAATCGTGGGACGATTGGACCACCAAAGCCGAAAAAGAACGCGTCAAAGAAGCCGCCCGCCTCGCTCGCGAATCCGTCGCCCGCGGCGAGCTCTAAATTACTACCCATGCGCCGTTGCATGGAATGGACTGATAAGGCCGAAGGCGACCGTCCCGAAACTACCTACCGCGTCTCTCTTTTCTCGGGTGTCGTTCGCTGGCAACGAAAAGAAAAAAGCGCGGAAAAATGGGAAACCCCAAAACTCCTCAGTACGGAAACCTGGGAACGCCTCATCGAAGAAGTCGATAAGCGCTATCAACGCCGCCGGGCCCGTCACGACGATGTCCTCCTCATCCGCTCCGCTTTTAAAACCGCACCCAAACTCCCTAGCTAGTCCGCCCCTAAAGCCTCTATCCCACCCCTTCCCGTCCTTTGCGACCTTTGCGGGAGCAAAGCGGAGATAATCACGTCCCTTCGGTTAGAAAAAGTCCCGCCTTGCCCAACACCTTACTTTCCGATACTCTTTCTTCTTATGGCAAAAGTAGCCGTCATTCGTACGGGAGGAAAACAGTACAAGGTCATCGAAGGCGAAACCTTGGAAATTGAACGCCTTACCGCCGCTCCAGGAACTTCTACCGAGTTCTCCGATGTCCTTCTCTTGATCGATGATGCCGATGTTAAAATCGGTAAGCCGAATGTCTCGGGCGCCAAAGTCACTGCAGAAGTCCTAATCCACGATCGCGCCCCCAAGGTCATCGCCTTCAAATACCGTCGTCGCGAAGGATACCACCGCACCGTGGGCCATCGCCAAGCCCGTACCAAAGTAAAAATTCAGAAGATTTCCGCCGGTAAATAAAGGGAGAACTCTAAAATGGCCCATAAGAAAGGACAGGGATCGACCCGCAACGGACGCGATAGCCGCAGTCAACGTCTTGGCGTCAAATGCTTCGGTGGGGAAACAGTTCCCGCAGGATCCATTATCATCCGCCAACGCGGCACCCGCTTCCATGCAGGCGCCAATGTCGGCATGGGCCGCGATCACACCCTCTTCGCTCTCTCCCACGGCCAGGTTCGCTTCGATAAAGGCAATCGTCGCATCCACGTCGATCCAACCCCCGTCGCGGCTGCCTAAGCCCGATTCTGGGGCCCCATCTGGCCCGTCCGTGATCCGTCCTGTCGAGTGGCTTCGCATCCGAGGAGCACGACAACATAACCTTGCTAATCTCTCCGTTGATATTCCACGTCACCAACTCGTAGTCTTCACTGGTCCCTCAGGCTCAGGAAAATCCTCCCTCGCTTTTGATACCATCTATGCCGAAGGGCAGCGGCGCTATCTCGAAAGCCTCTCCGCCCACGCCCGCCTACACCTCGAACGTCTCCCCGCTACCGCCATCGATTCCATCGAAGGCCTTTCCCCTACTCTCGCCGTCGAGCAACACCACTCCAACAGCTCCGCCCGATCCACCCTCGCCACCTCCACCGAAATCCACGATCACCTCCGTATTCTCTTCGCCACAAATGGTACCCCGCACGACCCGAAAACAGGTCGCCCCCTCCGCTCCTCCTCGCCCCAAGAGATCGTCGAACAGATTATCCAAGCAGGTGCAGGTCGCCCTGCCGTCATCCTCTCTCCCATCCAAGCCGCCGACCCGTCTCGCTTAAAAAAAGAAGGTTTTCTCCGCGCTCGCAATAAGAACCAACTCGTCGAAATCTCCACCCTTCCCACAGAAACTGATCTCCTCGAACTCGTCATCGACCGAATCGTTCTTCAATCCTCAGCTCAAGCTCGCCTAGCTGATTCGATTGAACTCGCCCTCCGCCTCGGCCAAGGCCGTTTCAAAGTCGCTTTCACTTCACCCGACTTCTCCACTCTTCTCAAACTTTCCGATCTTACTTTTTCCACCGAGCCCGAGGATCCCGAAACCGGATACCGCGCTCCCCGCCTCACCCCACGCCACTTCTCCTTCAACAGCCCAGAAGGTGCCTGCCCCACCTGTTCAGGCCTTGGCACCCTCCTTGCTCCTGATCCGATTAAAATTCTGCCTAACCCATCTCTCTCCCTCGATCGGGGTGCCGTCGCCCCTTGGAATCGCGCTAATCCAAAAATGCGCGCCTTCTACCGCACTTTCGGACGACAACTCTCCGCCCACTTAAAAATCGATTCCACCACGCCACTATCTGCATGGCCCGCCTCCGCTAAGAAATTTCTCCTCCACGGCTCCAAGGCACGCGTCGCTTCTTTAAAAAAACCCTTCGAAGGCCTTGTTCCCGAGCTTGAACGCCAGTTCCTCAGCCTCAAATCCGAACCAGCACGTCTCCGTCTTCGCCGTTTCTTCACTCCTACTCTTTGCACTGCCTGCAATGGAAAACGCCTCGCCCCTTCGTCTCTCTCCGTCACCCTTGGCGGTCTGCCAGGCCAAGGTCACGATATCGCCTCCTTTTGCGCTCTCTCCATTTCCCATGCCCAAGAGTGGCTTTCACAGCTTACCCCAACCACCGGTCCCTCCGCCCACGCCTTCGAACCCCTTCGAAAAGCACTCCTACAGCGTCTCGGTTTTCTTCAGCAACTTGGTCTTGGATACCTTACCCTAGATCGTGCCATGGACACTCTTTCTGGGGGGGAATCCCGCCGTGCACGCCTTGCCACCCAAGTCGGCGGCGGCCTCACTGGAGTCCTCTACGTGCTCGATGAACCCAGCATCGGTCTTCATCCCACCGATCACTCTCGACTCCTCGACCTTCTCTTTCATCTCCGCGACCTTGGAAACTCCCTCATTCTCGTCGAGCATGACGAAGAAACGCTCCGACGCGCCGACCACCTCATCGAGTTCGGTCCTGGCGCAGGTTCCGAAGGAGGCCACCTCGTGGCTCAAGGCACTCCTAAGGAAATTGCCAATCGCACCGACTCACTCACGGGTGCATTTCTTTCGGGTCGCAGAAAGATCTCCTTCCCGCCCCGCCCCTTTCATCCTCGCGACTGGCTCCACCTCCGTGGGGCCTCGGCCCATAACCTTAAGAATGTCGACGCTTCCATTCCCCTCGGATTCCTCACCTGCGTCACAGGGGTAAGTGGCTCGGGTAAAAGCACTCTTATTTTTGATACACTCGCTCCCGCTCTCCTTCGCCACTTTGGTGGACCCAACTCTGCCCCCACTCCAGGACACTTTACCCACCTCGAGGGCGCCCATCTTGTCTCCCGTGCCCTTGTCATCGATCAAACACCCCTCCCACGACTCTCCCGTTCCAATCCCCTCACTATTCTCGGAGTCTTCGATGATCTCCGCCAACTCTTCGCCACCTTACCTGCCGCCAAGGCCCGCGGCTTTGGTCCCTCCCGCTTCAGCTTTAACCTTCGCGGGGGTCGATGTGAAACCTGCTCAGGCCACGGAGAAATCGCCGTTCAACTCCAGCTTCTCCCCGAAGCCATCGCACCCTGCTCCACCTGCGGAGGTCTCCGTTATAACCGCGAAACTCTTGCCATCACCTACCGCGGTCACTCCATCGCCGATATTCTAAATCTTTCCGTCGATCGCGCCCTCCACCTCCTCCGCCCGATTCCAAATCTCGCCCAAGCTCTCCTCGCCTTGCAAAAGGTCGGACTCGGCTACCTACCTATCGGTCAGTCCGCCGAACGACTTTCAGGGGGAGAAGCCCAGCGGGTCCGCCTCGCCTCCGCCCTCGCCCACCGGACCTCAGGTCCCTCCATCTACCTGCTCGACGAACCCACCACCGGACTTCACCTTTCCGAAGTGGAGCGACTCCTCTCAGTTTTCTTCGATTTATGCCAATCTGGCCATACCCTCATCGTCGTGGAACATCACCCCGACATCATTCGCCACGCCGATCATATCCTCGACCTCGGGCCAGGAGGAGGCAACGAAGGAGGTCGCCTCATCGCCTCAGGACCGCCCGCGGCTATTGCTCTCTGCACAGAAAGTCTTACCGCTCGTATCCTCAGTCAGAAATGAAAAGACTCCCTCAGCTTCTTTTTGTCGTTCTGCCCTTCGTTCTTGTCGTCACCGCCACGGCCGCCGAGTTGCCCAAAGAACTCCGCACCGCCGAGGTCATGATCCAGGACGGACTGGGCCGAGACGCCATCCCCCGATTGCGCACCTATCTAACCAAAAATAACTCCACCCCTCAGCCCTATGCTCAACTTCTTCTCGCCGAAGCCCTCCTCAGTGACCACCGCCCCGACGAAGCCCTCACCGCCTTACCCAAAACCACTCCCACCGAACTGGATATCCGCTGCCGCCTCGTTCGTGCCTCTTCTCTTTCCGCACTCGGTCGCTGGAAGGAAGCCGCCACAAATTGGAAAGAGCTGAAATCGAAAGATCTCACACCTGCACTCGCTTCCCAAATTAAACTCGGCCTGGCCACCGCTTATCTCAATCAAAACGAACGCTCCTTAGGAATCAAAGAGCTACGCGAAATACTTAAAGAGCCAGGCCAAGATTCTGCTCGTCTCCTTC
>CANESK010000056.1 GCA_947441075.1 Verrucomicrobia subdivision 6 bacterium | reverse complement strand
TGGAAAATGATTCCGGCATGATCAATTTTAAGGGATTTTACGATGAGTTGCTGGCGCGGGAGCGGGTGGAGCCGACGACCTTGGGTAATGGGGTAGCCTTTCCTCATGCGCGGACGGATCATGTGAAGCGGCTGGTTCTGGCAGTGGGGCGGAGTGTGAGCGGGGTGAACTTTGAAACGAGTGGGGAGACAATTCATTTCATTTTTGTGATCGGGACACCTCGGCGGATGGTGACGGAGTATTTGGCTTTGGTTGGGGCGATGGCGCGGTTGTTGCGGCATGATGAGGTGAGGGCGAAATTGTTAGCGGCGAAGAGTGCGGAGGAGTTTCTAACGATTTTGGGGGAGGATCCCGAAGCGGTGTGAGGGTACGTTTACGCGATTTGGCGGAGGGGTTGGGGCTCTCGGTGATGGCCGTATCTAAGGCCTTGAGAGATGCGCCGGATATTGGGGTGGCGACGAAAGCGCGGGTTTTAGCAGAGGCGGCGAAACAGGGGTATTGGCCGAATGAGGCGGCGCGCAGTTTGCGGGTCAAGCAGAGTGGGTTGGTCGGGTTGCTCCTGCCTGATTTAGCGTCGGAGGAGGGGGCGATGGTTTCGGGAAGTTTAGCGGAGGCGGCACAGGAAGCGGGGATTGCGCTGCTGGTGGGAGTGGCGCGAAGTGGGAAAGAGGAGGCGGAACAGGTGCGGGCGATGATGGGAAGGGGGGCGGAGGCGATTTTCTTTTTACCACGGATTAGCACGGAGCATCGATCGGCGGTACTGGAGGTGGTGGGTCGGGCTGGGCTTCCGCTGATTTTCTTCAAGCGCTATCCTGCGGATGTGGATGGGGGGAAGGGCAAAGTGAGTTGGGTAGTGCGAGATATGGGTGGGGCGGCGAATTTAGTTTTGGATCATCTTCATGATTTGGGCCATCGCAAGGTGGCGTATTTGGGTGGGCATCCTGCGGCACGGAGTTCGGCAGCGCATTTGCGGGGGATGGAGGAGGGAGTGGCGGCTCGGGGAATGGTGATGTTGGGGGGTGTTCAGATGGTGGGATTGGAAGCGGAGGGAGGGGAAGCGGAGATGAAGAAGATGCTTGGGAAAAAAGAGCGACCGACGGCGGTGGTTTGTATTAATGATGCAATTGCGGCGGGGGCGAGTCGGGCTCTTTTGGCGGCGGGAGTTTCGGTGGGTGGGGAGGTGAGTGTGACAGGGGTGGGGGACGGGGCGTTGGCGTGTTATGGGCCAGTGCCGATGACGACGGTTTGTTTTCCGAGTTTGGGGAGGGTTGGTTTTTCTCTTTGGCAGAAGGTGCGAGAGGGTAAGGGAGAGATGAAGCCAGAGATTGTGAAAGGGGAGTTAGTGGTGAGAGCGTCGACGGGCAAGGTCGGAGAGTAATATTCTCTGTTTGGCGTTTCGGTTTAAAAATCGAAAGAGGGTAAATTCCGAAAAAAGCGTGGCCTTTGGCCTAATGGGAAATTCTAGTCGCCGACGCAGATGCCGATTTCGCGGGCGTGGCGAACGAATTGGCCCTTCGGCGGGACGGTGCGAATGCGTGCAACGGCCTGAGAGATCGGCACACCACCGATTTCGTAGTTTTGATAACTCACCATGTGACCAAACTTATTTTTGACGACTAGCTCGACGGCACCGATACCAAAACGGGTGCCGAGAATACGGTCAAGGGCAGTGGGATTACCACCGCGTTGTAGATGGCCGAGTACGACATGGCGTGTTTCCTGTCCGGTACGTTTCTCCATCTGGCGTGCGACTTGCTCTCCAATGCCGCCGATGCGGACCTCACCTTTGCCTCGAAGACCGGAGCGAATCGTGGAAAGACGCCCCTTGGCAGGAAATGCTCCTTCCGCCACCACAATCATCGTTGAGGAGATTCCTAATGAGGCGCGCTTCTTGGCAAAAGCGCCAACCTTGGAGTAGTAAAAGGGTATTTCGGGAATGAGAATGGCGTCTGCCCCTCCTGCTAACCCTCCGTGAAGTGCGATCCAACCCGCATGGCGGCCCATGGTTTCCACGACCATAATCCTCTTATGGGAGCGAGCGGTGGTGTGGAGGCGATCGAGACTATCCACTACGCAGGTGACCGCGGAATCGAATCCGAAGGTGGAAGCGGTGGCGAGGATATCGTTGTCGATCGTTTTGGGAACGCCCACGACATTGACGCCAGCTTTTTGGAGTTGTAGGGATGTGGAGAGGGAGCCGTCCCCACCAATGCAAATCAGTGCGTGGACATTGAGGGCGCGGCAGTTATCACGGGCTTGTTTAAGGATATTTGGATCGATTTCTGATTTTTTTCCCGCTCCGACCTTAGCAACAAAGCGACCTCGATTCGTGGTGCCGAGGATGGTTCCTCCAAGATGGCTGATGTGGGATACGGAGAGAGGGTTGAGACGTTGGTAGCGGACTGGATTGAGAAGCCCTTCGTACCCGTCAAGAAACCCGAGAACTTCATAACCACGTGTGGTGGCGGCAGATACCACCCCATGTAGAACTGCATTCAAGCCGGGGCAGTCACCCCCGCTCGTAAGAACGCCGATCCGTTTTGGAATCATCCGACAAGCCTATTGAATTCATTGCTCGAGTACGATAGTTAACAACTCCCACGTAGACTGATTCTGATTTATTCAACGATCGGATGATTAGAAGCACTTGGATATTTTTGATGATTTTGTTAAGTCGCGATGAAAAATAAGGCGAAAAGAGAACGAAATAGTGATATAAAGTCTAGAGATGAAAAACGCTGAGGATTTGAAGTTTATGAAGGAAGCCGAGGGGCAAGCGAGAAAAGGGTTGGCGGAAGGTGGAATTCCGATTGGTTCGATTTTAGTACGCGGAGATACGATTGTGGGACGCGGACATAATCAGAGAGTGCAGAAAGGGAGTGCGATTTTGCATGGGGAGATGGACTGTTTGATGAATGCGGGGCGGCAAAAAAGTTATTTAGATACGGTGATCTATTCGACCCTCTGCCCGTGTTACATGTGTTCGGGGACGATCGTGCAGTTTAAAATTCCGCGGGTGGTGGTGGGGGAGGCGGTAAATTTTCCTGGGGCACCTGAATTCTTGAGGTCGCACGGGGTGGAGGTTGTGATTCTGGATCAGCCTGAGTTGGTGAAAATGATGGGAGATTTTATTCAGGCGAAGCCGGAGTTGTGGAACGAGGATATCGCAGAGTAGAGAAAAAGGTAATGAACCCATTCTTAGATGGGCGGTTAGGAGAAAGAGTTTTTTAGGAGGGAAGAGTGCGGATGGAAGGGAGGGCGCGGTAACGTTGATCGAGGTCGAGGCCGTAGCCGACAACGAATTCATCCTTAATGACAAAGCCGACCCAGCGAGCTCGGACGGGGCGAACCCGTTTTCTTTTTTTGCTGAGGAGAACGCAGATTTGGACGGAGCGGGCGCCGAGTTTTTTGGCGTGGGCTCGGGTGCGATCGAGGGTGAGGCCTGAATCGAGGATATCGTCGATGAGAAGGACATCTCGACCGCGAAAGTTTCCTCGGCAGTGGTTGAGGCCGCGGATCTTTCCTGTCGATTGGGTGCCTTGGTAGCTGGAGACGCTCCAGAATTCGACTTCGGTATCGATGGGGAGGTGGCGGAGAAGATCGACGACAAAGAAGACACTACCTTTGAGGAGGGCGACGATGGTGAGGGGACGATTACGGTAGTTTTTGCGGATAGAGCTGCCGAGGGTGCTGACACGCCGCCGAATCTGCGGGGCGGAGAGGTAGGGTTGCCCAGGGGGGCGGGTCACTTGCCGGCAGCCGTAGGGGTCAATTGATCGAGTTCTTGGGTAATTTTAGCGGTGAGTGGGCCAGAGATTTTTAGGTCGAGGCCTTTTTGCCAGGAGCTGCGGGCATTTTTTTCTTCTTCGAGTTGGGCAAAGCAGAGGCCTGCGTAGTAGTAGATGGCTTGGGAGGTAAGGGGGTCGAGGCATTTGGGATTTTGGCTGAGTTGATCGACTAGTTTACGGAAGTCGTCGCGGGCGATGCTTCGGCGATTGAAGAGGGTGGGCAGGTGATAGTTATTGATCCCGCGGATGAAGCGGACGTTGGGGTCTTCGGGGCGGAGGGCGACGGCCCGATCCATGCAATCGCGGCCTGACATGAGGTAGCGGAGTTTTCCTGGTCCGATGAAAGCATCGCGGCTGGCGAGGGTGTAGGCACTGCCGAGGTAGACGAGGAGGATGCCGTTTTCTGGTTGTTCGGCGGTAAGTTCTTCGAGCCAGGCGACTAGGCGGCGAGTGGCATCCTCGTTGCCTGATTCGGCGAGGGAGTGCATTTCATAAATTTGATTGAGGAGGGGGTGGGAGTAGGTTTCGGAAACTGGTGCGGTGGAGGCGGCTTGAGTGATGATCGTGTTGGTGAAGAAAAGAAAAAGTGCGATGAGAGGGGATGATTTCATATGGGGGTTAGCACCCTTGAGATACAAGTAAGAAGCGGTTTACGAAATAGCAAGAGGAATTAAGGGAATAACACAAGATGTTGGGTTAAAACTCCTTGGAGGAATCTAGATGTAGAGGTTTAGTTGTTGCGACGACCTGCGAGAAGGGGAAGAAGGTGCCATAGGAGATAAAGGAGAGAGGTGATGAAGGCGGCGACGTAGGTCCAAGCGGCGGCGCGCAGGACATTATCGACTGACTGGAGTTCGGTCCCTGGAGCGATGAATTTCATTTTGGGCAAAATTTGGAGGGCACGGCGGGAGGCGTCGAACTCGACGGGAAGAGTGATGAGATTGAAGAGCATGATGGTGCCCCAACCGACGGCCATGATGACGAGGTAGGTGTGGGAGCGGAAACCTCCGAAGCCGGAGAAGAGGCCGAAGAGTGGGAGCCAGGTGACGATTTGGCTGGCGAAGGTGGTGGCGCCGACGGAGGCCATGCGCCACTGGAGGGGGGCGTAGGCAATTTTGTGTTGGATAGCGTGACCGCATTCGTGAGCGGCGACGCCGAGGGCAGCGGCAGATTGGCCTTGGAAGTTTTGGGTAGAGAGAACGAGTCGACGATGCATGGGGTCGTAGTGATCTCCGAGAAATCCGTCTTGTTCGACGATTTCGACATCACGAATTCCAGCGGCATCGAGGATGCGGGCGGCGGCCTCGGCTCCAGTAAAGCCTGAGGAGACGGGAACTTGGCTAGCTTTGGCGTAGGCGATTTTGACGCGAGCCGCGGCCCAAAGGGAGAGGGCCATCGTCCCGATAAAGGTGAGAAGGAATAGGAGATTCATTGATGAATGACTTTAGAACCAGTGCACGGGGAGTGCAAGTGGGACTGGTTTACCTAGGGAATAACCGCGTGGCGGAGGGTTATTTACAGAACTTGGCGAGGCGGCGGGCGCCTTCTTCGATCTGATCGATGGAAGTTGCGTAGGAGACGCGGACGGTGGAATCGTCTCCGAAGGCCTTGCCTGGGACGACGGCCACGCGTTCTTTTTCCAAGAGTTTTTCTGCGAACTCGGCGGAGTTGAGTCCGGTGCGTGAGATATCGAGCAAGAGGTAGAAGGCTCCTTGGGGTTTGACGAAGGAGAGTTTGGGGATGAGTCCGAGAAGGTCACAGAAGCGACGACGACGTTTATCGTATTCCGCGACCATTTCGGTGACGCAATCTTGAGGGCCACGGTAAGCGGCGAGGGCTCCTTTTTGAGCGAAGGAGGTGGGATGGGAGGTGGTGTGGCTCTGGATAGATTCGATCACTTTCGCGAGGGCGGTGGGGGCGGCAACGTAGCCGAGGCGCCAACCGGTCATGGCGTAAGGTTTGCTAAAGCCGTTGACGGTGAGGGTTAGATCGTAAACTTCCTTACTAAAGGATGCGATGGACGCGTGTTTGACATTATCATAGACGAGTTTTTCATAAATCTCGTCGGAGAGGATGTAGATTTCTTCGTCGAGGGCGACTTCGGCCAAGGCGGCGAGTTCATTTTCGGAGTAGACCGAGCCGGTAGGATTTCCTGGGGAATTGATGATGACCATTTTGGTCATGGGGCTCATGTATTCGCGAAAGAGTTCAGGGGTAAGTTTGTAGCCATTTTCGGCTTTGGTGGGAACGATGACGGGTTCGCCGCCAGCGACCCGGACCATTTCTGGGTAGCTTAGCCAGTAAGGGGCGGGGATGAGTACTTCATCGCCTTGGTTGATGGTAGCGAGGATCGCATTAAAGCAGGCGTGTTTAGCACCGCAGGTGACGATGACTTGGGACGGTTCGTAGGAGAGATTGTTGTCGGCCTTTAATTTTTCAGCAATTGCGGAGCGGAGTTCAGGGATACCTGCGGCGGGGGTATATTTGGTAAAGCCGGCGTCGAGGGAGCCCATGGCGGCGGCTTTGATATGTTCGGGGGTATCGAAATCGGGTTCGCCGGCGCTAAAGTTAACCACGTCGAGGCCCTCGGCTCGCATGCTTTTGGCACGGGCATCAATGGCGAGAGTAGCGGAAGGGGTGAGGTGAAGAGTACGTTCGGCGTTATCGAGGGGCATGATGATTGTTCCTTTGGTTTGGGTTTATGACTAGATCGAGCGAGATATCGTATTGAAAAGCTGGAGAGGAGTCGAACCTTTTCGATGGAAAGGTGTCAGGCACGTGTCTGACACGTGTCTGGCACCGAGGGTTAACCGAGGCGGCGTAGGGCTTCGCGGACGAGATCGCCTGGAAGGAGCGTAGAATCGAGGCCTGCGAGAGCTTTTTGGGCTTCAGTTCCCTTGTAGCCGAGGGCGAGGAGGGCAAGGAGGGCGTCTTGGGCATGGCCGGAGATGTTGGGAGTGGCGTTTGCACGACCTGGAGAAGTTCCACCCGCGAGAGAATCGAGGGCGGGGAGTTTGTCGCGGAGCTCGAGGACGATACGTTCGGCGGTTTTTTTTCCTAGGCCCTTGAGTTTGGCTAAGGACGAGGTATCTCCTGAGGCAACGGCGTCGCGGACGGCTTGGGGGGTAGTGCCAGCGAGGATGGAGAGGGCGGTTTTGGGGCCGACGCCTGAAACATGATGAAGTAGGAGGCGAAAGAGATCTCGCTCTCCCGAAGTGAAAAATCCGTAGAGGGTATGAGCATCTTCGCGAACCACGAGGTGGGTGAGGAGGCGAACTTTTTCTCCAAGAAGAGGAAGATGATCGAAGGTGGTGACGGGAATGAGCAGTTCGTAGCCGATGCCCTGGCAGTTAATCACGGCGCGAGTGGGCCAAGATTCGGCGAGGGTACCTTCGAGGAAGGAGATCATCTTAGGAGACTGCCGGAACGGTTCGGGCGGAGAAGGCTGTACGGCGGAGGTGGGTGAGACCGACGGCGAGGGCATCAGCTTCATCGGGTTTTGGATTATGGAGAAGGCCGAAAAGGGCGCGGGTCATAAAGGTGACCTGTTCTTTGCGGGCGCCTCCTTTTCCTGTGGCTGCTTTTTTAACGAGTTTGGGTGGGTACTCGTGGACGGTGAGGCCTGCTCGGGCGGCAACGAGAAGGGCAACGCCGCGGGCGCCTCCGAGCACGATGGCGGTGCGGGTATTTTGCACATAGATGATTAATTCGATGGCGAGTTCTTGGGGAGTGTGGCGCTCGATCAGTTCTTGGAGGCGGTCGTGGATTTCGAGAAGGCAGGCGGGGGCGGGTCGAGAGGGTGGATTTTGGATGGTACCTGAAGCGACGACGATAGGCTTATCGGCGGTACCTTCGAGGATGGCGTATCCGGTGGCTCGGAGGGACGGGTCGAGGGCAAGAAGACGCACGGGGGGAGCGTGCCAAAAGGAGTTCGATTGTCGAGGGAACCCCGCGGAGCTGGGTTTGACCGATAAAAAATGGCAGTTACACTAGTTTGATGAGATGGATATGGATTTTTCTGGCATGGAGCGCTCCTTTATTAGGGGTGGTTCAGGCTCAAACCAATGATGCGACGGCGGGCGGTGCGGTGAAGGCGGTGCCGGCGAAGAAAAGTCCGCTGGCAGGAGCCCGAAGTGTGAACTCCGGGGGCAAGACAAGTACGAAGGGGGAAGATCAAGATAAGGTAGAAAACGCCGTGGCCAATCCGGAGGAAGAGCAGGTCCGAGGAATTCAGCCTGAGGATAATAGTCCAGACGTAGGAATGTTTGTAGTGATGGCGAACAAGGGTTGGGATTCGGTGAATCCTGCGAGCCCGAATAAGCCGGTCTACCAGCAGGTGATTCAGGAACGCGGGGTGGCACCAACTTATAGTAATAATATGATGGATTCGCCGGATGGCTCGAGTCGGCCGAATGACGGGTGGAAATTGTTTGGTTGGACTTACTGATTAGGAAAGTCGACGCGCTTACGCCTGCAAAGGTGCGTTACAGGAGCGGGGGGCTCTGTTTGAATTCGGTATTAAACGAATAACGATTCTTGGCGGGGGTCCAGCAGGTTTACGCGCGGCCGAGGTTGCGGTGGCCGGCGGGGCGAAGGTTACGGTGTACGATGGCAAGGCTTCGGTAGGGCGAAAATTTTTAGTGGCGGGCCGAGGTGGATTGAATCTTACGCATACGGAGGCCAGAGAACGTTTTGTCTCGCGCTACAGCGGCGGGAAGGATGCGGGTGCGTTATGGAATTCGCTTCTGGATGATTTTAATTCTGAGGCGTTGCGGGTTTGGGCAAAGGAGCTTGGGGTAGAAACTTTTGTGGCGACGACTGGACGAGTCTATCCCAAAGAGATGAAGGCGGCACCGTTACTGAGGCGGTGGGTGCAACGGTTACGGGCCTCGGGAGTGGAGTTTACCATGGGCCACCGCTGGGCTGGATTGAAGACGGGCGCACGATGGCAGGTGGAATTTCTGGTGGCTGGAGAGAAGAAAGTTTGTGAAGCGGATGCGGTGGTGATGGCGCTGGGTGGAGGCACGTGGCCGGAGACAGGTTCGGATGGCGGATGGGTTTCGGTTTTTGAGAAAATGGGAATTGCGGTGGCTCCGCTGGTGGCATCGAACTGTGGATGGGAGGTGGGGTGGGCCGATGCTGTTTTGGCGGAAGCGGAAGGAAAGCCGTTAAAAAACATAACGATTCGGGCGGGGGAGACGGTGGCCAGCGGGGAACTAATGGTGACCCGTTATGGACTGGAGGGCGGGGCGATTTATCAGCTCGGGCCCACCTTGCGAGAAATGAAGGATCCAGAGATCGTAATTGATTTTAAGCCGACCCATACGGTGGAGCAGTTGGTGAAGAAGCTGGGAAGCTGCCAGCAGAATTATTTGGGTGAGGCTCGTGCTCGTTGGAGGTTGGGGGAGGCGGCGATGGCAATTTTAGGCAACCAAGATGGGGCTAGTTTGGTGAAGTCGGCCGAGCAGTTGGCGAGGGTAGTGAAGGGGTGTGTGGTGAAGTTAAAGGGGCCGCGGCCTCTGGCGGAGGCGATATCGTCGGCCGGTGGGGTGAGCTGGAGTGAGTTGGATGATTCATTAATGCTGAAGCGGTGTCCTGGAGTTTTTTTGGCTGGGGAGATGATTGATTGGGACGCTCCGACGGGGGGTTATTTAATTCAAGGATGTTTTGCGACTGGAACGAGAGCGGGGGAGGGGGCGAGGAAGTATGTAGGGGCGGCAGGGGAGTGAATTTTTAATTATTGGAGGACGCCCGCAGCGGGTGGGTGGGTGGTGGGTTCACGCTCGGGTTGATTGAGGCCTGCCCGCCTGTTTCAGGTTAAGGGAAGTGATCGAGTGATACGATAGCAGCTAGGATATTTGTCTTGCTCTTTCCAAGTGGAATATAAGAATTAGTGTGTGAAATTGGCATGTCTTTTTCTTGCCTTAGTTTTATCTTTTAGTGTTGCGACTGCGCAGAGTCTTGAGGAGGGGGAGAATTACCTGCTCGAAAAAGGGGAGGCAAGCGACCCTCTTTACGGAAAAAAACCTGCACGAACGATGACACAACGTGAGTATTCGCAGTTTTATGAGCGTGAGGTTCTTCGACCTACCATCGAAGAGGGTATTCTGGGGGGGGCACTGGCTTTTAATCTCCAATCAGGTGAAGTCTATTTTTGCAAAACGGCTCCGGAGCCCTCCTCGCTTTCAATGTTAGTTCTGGGAGTGGTGGTGTTGGCGTTGAGGCGGTTGCGCTTACGCGCGAAATGTGGTTCGGAAGTTTGAAGCTTAGGTAGAGGCGGCATCTCCGAGGCCGCCTAGCTGGGCGATTGGTTATACAATATTCATGGCAGGCGTTCTCGGAGAGACCGCTCCCGTGATTGCGGCCCCGACGCCGGGCGGGGTAGGGAAGCAGACGAGCCCTGGGGTTTGAGGGTGCAAGCGATTGAGGGGTGGGGTCGCGTCGGGTTGGATTCGAACCACCGACCCGCGGTTTAGAAAGAGTGATCCAAGGGGGTCGGAGGTGTAAAAGCGAGGAGGTGGGCTTGAATGAGATTTGAGAAGTCCATCATTTATGGAATAACTAATTGCTAGGGAGTTTAATAAGCTAGAGAATGATGAACGTGATCTCCCGCGTTGAACCCTTCCTGTTTTGCGTTCTAGATCAGATGATGCATTAAGAATGAAAACTTCAACGATTCGTGGCTTTTTTCAATCGATCAGAAACCCTGTGCCTAGCCTTCTATGTGTGCTGATTCTCTTTTCCATTCACTCCTGTGCAACTGTCCCGACCACGAACGCTCAAAGCCAAGGGAATCGCTTGAACACTTCGCAAAAGCAGGGAGGGAGTGAGAATGAGGAACTCAGCCTGCCCGCTCACCTGACCAAAGCGGAAGCGGTCAAGTTTTCACCCCCTGCAGGGATGGCGAATCTTTATATTATCCGCCGGGAAGCCTATTTGGGGTGTGCCTTTAATATCGGGATCGGCCTAGATGGGCAACAGATTGGTTCTCTCCAGACGGGAAGTTTTCTTTTGAAAAACATATCCCCAGGAAATCATATTTTGTCTTCGTTCACGCAAGGTGAGACTGCGACCAAGACTTTTAAGGCCAGCGCTGGGCAAAACATTTTCTACGACATTAAAGGTGATATGGGTTTTTTTTGGATGGGAACCAGCATCCATAAAATTAGCGATGAGGATGCAAAAGCTGCTGTCCGTCGCTGCAAAAGAGCGATTGGCATTTAAAGAAGAGTGACGTGATTTGGCCAAGTTGAATCACCTGATGAGACAGTCTGGGTGCCCAATAAAAGACCCAAAAGTTTTCCCAAATGTTCTAAATAAGTTAGCGACCCTCATGGGATAGGGTTTCGCGCCCGGGTGGATTCGAACCACCGACCCGCGGATTAGAAATCCGCTGCTCTAGTCCCCTGAGCTACGGGCGCAGTACTTAGATTTGTAGCAGAAAGAATCTTAGGGGGCGAGGCGACGGAAGGGATGATGGGGAGAGGGGTTCAGGGGTGAAGGGATTAAGGAGGAGACAAATAAACGAGCGACAAAGAATCAGCGATTCTTCCGGCGGAGGAGGAGACCGAGGTCGGGAAGCTTCAGAAGTTTGGCAGTGAGGAAATAGGCAGCACTGCCAAGGAGGACAAGGGCGATC
>CANESK010000055.1 GCA_947441075.1 Verrucomicrobia subdivision 6 bacterium | reverse complement strand
TTTGTCGTGGAAGTCTCCAGTGACCTGGTGACCTGGAATTCGGGCCCTGTGTATACCTTGGAAACATCCGTCACTCCCTTAGACGCAACTAGAGAGCAGGTAACCGTCAGGGACCTGACCTCAATGAATGCTTCCAGTCGAAGCTTTATTCGCCTGAAAGCCATCTATGGATTTTAGCTTTTGCCCTTTGCTTGATTAAGTTTCGAAGGCCGGGAGGTGATCAGGGGCGTCGCCCAAATCGGTCGACAGGAAAGACCAAGATACGCGCTCCCTCCTTTTGATTTTCTGGTGAGCAGGCCGCCAGGACAGCTATCACAGCACCTTGCTCATCCAGGACAATATTTGGACGTTCGATACGCAGAAACTTCGTCTCGCTCCCAAGATCGATCAATCGATTCGCTCACCGCCACCATAACCCCCTGATCCCTTTCTGTTCCGAGTCTGCGCCCCGACTGGCGTCGGGGCTTTGCGTGAGTAAAAAAAGCTAAATCTTAACGACTTTGACCGACGTAATGTCCTTATCCGCCAGCATCTCCTTCAACACCTCATCCCCAGGGGCCGAATCCAGATTCAATACGCTCAGCGCCTTCGATCCTGGTGCGCTCCGACTCAGCGTCATGCTCGCAATGTTCACCTTGTGCTTGCCCAACAGTGTTCCGATCCAGCCCACGATCCCCGGACGATCTTTATTTTCCATCAACAGTAAAAATCCTTCTGGCCTCGCCTCCATCCACTGGTCATTGATCCGGACGATATGCGGACTCGTTCCAAAGAATGTCCCACTCACCTCCGCCTCTTTCGAATCCTGCCCTGCTCTCACGGAAATCAGCTCAGCATACTCCCCCGGTTCCGCCTGCTTTGTTTCGCTTAACTTCAGCCCGAGATTCGCTGCCATCTTCGGGGCATTTACCTCATTCACCTCCCCTCCACCCGCACCATAGAGAAATCCCTTTAAGATACTCCGGGTGATCGGGGTCGTGTCCTCTTCCCCAATTTTTCCAGCATAACTGATCGTCAAACGATCGCAGCGAGCGGGGGCAATCTGCGAGAGCAAACGCCCGAGCCTGAAGCCAAACTCAATCTGCGGACGCAGCTTGGCCATCGTCCGCGCGTCCACGCTCGGAATGTTCACTGCGTTCCGTACCGCACCCTCGGTCAAATAATCCCGGATCGCCTCAGCGATCTCGATCCCCACGCTCTCCTGGGCTTCCGCCGTAGAGGCCCCCAGGTGCGGAGTCAGAATCACCTTCTTGTTCTTCCGTAACGGATGATCCGCTGTCAGTGGCTCTTCCTCAAAAACGTCCAAGGCCGCCCCGCCTACCTGTCCCGCCTCAATCGCTTGGAGCAGTACCGACTCCGAAACCAATCCTCCTCTCGCACAATTCACAATCTTCACTCCCTTGCGGCAAAGTTTCAGCCTCTCCTCGCTCAGAATTCCCTTCGTCTCATCGGTCATGGGTAGATGCATCGTAATAAAATCAACTTGGGGAAGTAGATCCTCCACCCGATCGATCAATTCCACCTGCAAACTCCGTGCCTTCCCCGCCGACAGATACGGATCGAACGCCATCACCCGCATCCCAAACGCAATCGCCCGTCTGGCCACCTCTCCCCCGATTCTCCCCATTCCTAAAATTCCCAACGTCTTTCCATTCAACTCCGTGCCTTGAAAACTTTTTCGATCCCACTGCCCTGCCGACATCGAGGCATGAGCCTGAGGCAAATGCCTAGCCAGCCCCAAAAGAAGCGTAAACGCCTGTTCCGCGGTGCTGACGGTATTGCCGGCTGGGGTGTTCATCACCACCACACCTTTTTCCGTCGCGGCATCCACATCCACATTGTCCACGCCCACCCCCGCCCGGCCAACCGCCCGAATCGTTGGACAGCCCTGCAGTATGGCTTTACTTACCTGAGTTTGGCTTCGCACAATCAATGCGTCACAACCCTTTAACTTCTCCAGCAACTCTTTCTCCTTGAGCGTCGGACTTTCGATCACTTCGATATGTGGGCACGCCTTTAAAACACCCACCCCACTCGGGGATACCCCGTCCGTCACAAAAACTTTATACTTCGTTGCCATCCAAAAGTTCTAGCAGACCCTTCGGTAAGGGCAACGCTTCGGCTTCCCCCTCCGCACCATGCTCGCAGCATGCTCGCAGCATGCTGCGAGCACGATGTCCCTTAAGGGCTGATTAAGGTGTCCTTAGCCACCTTTTTTCGCTTCGGATAGTCCGCATTCGCATTCAGACCCCGACTCTCCTTCCTCCTCAAAGCCGACTCAACAATCAGTGACGCGCATAATGCCAAGTTCCGTAACTCCAACAAATCACTCGTCACTCGGAAGTTCCAGTAAAACTCCTGCACCTCTTGCAAAAGCAGCCTCAATCGTGACCGAGCTCGCAACAACCGCTTATTCGTCCGCGCGATCCCCACGTAATCCCACATCAACTGCCGAATCTCCTTCCAGTTATGAGTCAACACCACCATCTCATCCGCATCATGAGCCTTCCCCTCCTTCCAATCAGGAATGGGGCTAGCCTTGCCCAAACCAGCCAGCTTCTCGGGCAGAGCCTCCGCCGCCTGATGGGCCATCACCAACGCCTCCAGCAAAGAATTACTCGCCAGCCGATTTGCGCCATGCAACCCAGTGCAGGCCACCTCCCCCAATGCTAATAAACCCTGAAGTTGGGTCGATCCATCCAACTGCGCTGGCACTCCCCCACACTGATAGTGTGCCGCCGGCACCACCGGAATCGATTGCTTCGCAGGATCAATGCCTAACCCACGTAAAGTCGCCGTAATCGCAGGAAAACGTTTTTCCAAAAAGTCCGCCCCACGGGAACGAATATCTAAAAACACACAGGGCGCCCCCGTTTCCTTCATCTCCTCGTCAATCGCCCGAGCCAAAATATCTCGCGGCGCCAACGAACCCCGCGCATCCCTCTTTTTCGTGAAATCCTTTCCCTGCGCATCCACCACCACTCCCCCCTCTCCACGCAACGCCTCCGAAATTAGAAAAGTCGGCGCCGTCGGATGAAAAAGACAGGTAGGATGAAACTGGATAAACTCCATGTTCGCAATCGCTACTCCAGCCCGATAGGCAATCGCTACCCCATCCCCAGTCGCAATCGGCGGATTCGTCGTGTAGAGATAACACTTCCCACACCCCCCCGTAGCCAAAACCACCATCCGCGCAGAAATCGCTAAAACCCTTTGCTTGGCACTCTCTAAAACATAAAGCCCCTTCACCTGATTCGGCCCCGACTTCTTCAGTTTTTTCGAGGTAACCAAATCAATCGCCACCAAATCCTCTCGGACCTCAATGTTCCGCGACGCACGCACCGCCGCCAAAAGAGCTTTCTCCAACTCTTTTCCCGTAATATCCCCTGCATGCAAAACCCGCCTCTTGCTGTGCCCCGCTTCCTTACCCAGATCCAGCCCCTGACCACTCCCAATCTGCTTCGCCGTAAACTTCACCCCCAGCGCAACCAACTCCGCCACTCGGGCCGGACCCGCCTCCACCACTTGCCTGACCACCGCCTCCCGACACAACCCCGCCCCCGCCGCCATCGTGTCCTGCACATGCAACTCGGAGGAGTCCTCCGCCGAAGTTACACAGGCAATCCCTCCCTGCGCATAGTTGGTATTCGATTCCGCCGCGTTCTTTTTTGTTAACAAAAGGACCCGCGCATGCCGTGATGCCTTCAGGGCAAAGCTCAACCCCGCAATCCCACTCCCCACCACGACCACCTCAGCCGTGAATTCCTGACTTGGTCTCTTCGCCATCGCAGGTATATTTCTATCTTGGTTGGAGCTGTAGCTCAATTGGTTAGAGCACCGCCCTGTCACGGCGGGGGTTGCGGGTTCGAGCCCCGTCAGCTCCGCGGGATTTCACGCAGAACACCCCGCAAGGACGCAGGCTGAATTCGCTCATCCTGCAACTCTCCATCGTAAAAAAGCTGCCAGGAGTATCCCGCGTATTTAGATTCCGCACTAGGCCGAGCTTCCGCCGAAAGATTCCGCCATCCATCACCCTCCACCAACGGAGGTCCTTTCTCCCAACGCGGAAGTCCTCCCTGACTCTTTTGCAAAACTCCATTTGGGCCACGCTCAAAAAAAGTTACCCGCACCCCCACTTTACTCGCATCCAACGGACGATTTCCACTCACCGCCCGCACATTCCAAGTAACTCGGCGCCCCTCCCCCCCACTCTTCTCCTCCACCACCCCCGCAAGTGCCAGTTTCCTTGAGTTCTTCGCCAAACTTTCCTCCCGTTGCCTCGCCACCTGCTCAAGTCGCATTCTCTCTTCCACTACCCTCGCTCGCGCCAAGGCCAACCGCCGAGTCGTCCCGCTTGGGTCACTCGCTCGAATACACTCCCGCCAACGCTGCAGCGCCAAGGCCGAATCCTGCCGCGCCTCCGCCAATAAAGCCGACGCCACCCGAATCCGATTATTCTCAGGTGCTTTAGCCTGAGCTTGCCCGAGCAATTTCTCCGCCAAATCAAGTTGTCCCCGATTTTGTAACTCCCTCGCCTGCTCCAAAAGCTCCTCCGCCTGCGGCGCCGCCGCCTGCGCCCCCGCCACCGTCAAACGCCTCGTTCCCTCAGGCAAAGGCAGGTTGCCCAGCGCCTCGCGCGACTCCTTCTCCCGAGCCGCCTCCTCCACCGTCGCCTTCGGATCCAACGACCATTCTCGCGACTCATCCGTGTCCTGATGGCGCAACTTCAGTAGCCCGAACAATACTAAAACTTGAATCCCCACCAACCCTGCCGCCGCCAAAATCCAAGTCCGACTTTTTTTCTCAGCCATAAATGTTCAGCGGGGCGCGGACACCGGCGCATTCGTCTCTCCGCGCGGTGCCATCATCCCCTTGGTTACTCGAGACTGTAAAAAGCGAGTCACCCCGCCCCACCACTCTCCCGCTTTCGCTCTTTCGCTATTCAATATTCCTTCGGGGGTTTTCCCTTGGGCGTAGGGCCTAAGAACAAATACCGAGAGACAGAAAAGCACCTGAATGAGTAGGATTCCCGCCACTAGATAAAGAGCTACCCCATACAGCTTAGGTCGTACTCGGACTTGGCTCTGCGGCGTGGCACTTTTCCGGTCCCGTTCCATCGCTTTAACCTAACCTAAAGAATTCCCGCGTCACCTCTGGGTTGAGATGGGTAAACGAGGATCCTGCTTAAGCTGCCCCACCTGATTCTGCGAAAGCAGACCGGCAAATTCAGCCCCCTCCACATGCACCGGAGCGAATCCATCCACCATCGAGCGGCCGACCACAATCCTCGCCCTTTTCCCCTTCTCCCCCAGCACCACAATCTCGACATCGGTTTTACTGAAGTCTCCCTTGCGCGGTTCTCCTGTCCACCTCGACACCTCCAGATGCGCTAATCGCGCCGCGTAGCCCGCCGCTTCCGGAACATCCGCCCCCGCCCCTTTAGCTCGCCACCGCCCATCCGCTCCCGCCAGATATTCATGGCGTAATCCTCCTGAAGCCCAGATCAATCCCGTCACGGGTCCGAAATCAGCAGGAAGCAAATCCTGCCTCAGCCAGTTCCACGGACTTTCGGGAATACTTCGCCACAGAGCCATCGGTAACGCCATTCCTCCAGAAATCGCCGCCAACTGAGCGAAGACCTCCTCCTTCGCATCATCTCCAAATTTCAAGGTCTCCACCCGATTCGTCGATCCCCCACTTCCCACCGTATTCGACCAAGAAAAAGTCACCGTTTGCCGAGGCTTATTCAAACCCATCCGTGCTGGATCTTCCGTTGAAAGAAAACGACTCGCCCGCGCCTCCTGCCAATACTCCAACCAAGCCCCCACTCTCAACTCATCGGCCACCCGCTCTTTCCCTCCCACCCGTAACGTCCACCGGTTTGTACCCTGCCCACGCTCAAGACGATACTCCCCCCCACGCCCAGCAAAATCCACCGCCTGCACCTGCGCAGGAGAAGAAAAAGTCACCAAACGCTTATCCCTCACCCGATCCGCCATTTTCACTAAAGCATCAATCGCCGACCTCGATAAAAGGAAAACCGAAGGCTGATCAGACACCCGGGCAAAAACCTGCTGCGTATCTTGCGGATTCACTTGCCCAATCTGCAGAATCCGATTCGTCGCCTTTGTCCGTAATTCGAAAACCAACCCCGGCGCATTCAGCCCGTAGAGCGCCAGATCTCCCCCTGTATCCGAAACAAAAGACGCCGCCTTCAAAGTAGACATCTCCCCTAGAACAGTGCCCACCGCCACAGGATCCGCCGGCGCGTCTACCGGCTTGTGGATCGACCAATCCCCATCCTTCTTCCTCACCTCCACCTCCAACGCCCCCTGATGCAGAAGAATCTCCTCCACCTCAGACACCGCCAGCGGCAATACCCGCTTTTCTCTCCACCCGGTTAAGTCGCGATCCATCGATTCCGCTAACTGCTTTTGCACCACCGCGATGAGTTCAGGCCGACTTGGTTGCCGCACCCGAACGTAAATCCCCCCCGCAATCGGAGTTTCACGGCCCGTCTCAATCTGCAACTCCCCCTCCTTCGTTCCCACCCGCGCCGTACGCGTTGGTTGCCCAAGCCCGAACGACTGCAACAGAGCCTCCTCTTTTTTTCCCTCTGGCATTTTTTGCAACGTCTCCACGAATTGAATTTCTGAAAGAAGCTGTCCCACCGAGTTCGCATCCGCTCCACCCTGAATCGGCTTTTCCAAAAACCACTCCTTCTCCGCTTTTTTTCGGAAGGAAAAAGACCCTTTCGGTCCTGTCAGCTCGATTCGCTCCGCCTCCCGAACAGGCAGATCTGTCATCCGACGGGATTCTCTCGCACCCCTCTCCGTTCCTGGCTCCTTCCGCTGCAACACGCTCAGGGTGATCAACAAGACTAGCACCAGCCCCAAGGAAATCAGAAAAGACCGCGCACTCATCCCGCTATTTCCATCAACTACGCCGCCGCCACCAAACCAGAAATCCCAAGGATCCTGTCACTAGGGGAATGCCCAGCAAGGTGGCTAACATAATAATCCTCTGCTGACCCTCCTCTAAGGAAAGGGAGAAATCCTTCGGCGTCTTCGGGGAAATTCCCAACGATTCGTTTCGTCCCAATATCCAACTCATCGAGTTCACCATGAAATCCACTTCTAATGGAGAAATATTTTGATTGGCAAATGCCGAAGCCGAACCCACCACAACCGCCCTTAAGGCCAGCGCCTCCTTACCCTTATCTCCAGGAGCGGAACTATCAATCGCCGCCGCCACCACGAAGGGCCCGTGTCTATCCTCTCCCTCTACAAAATCGGTTTTTTTACCCATGGCCAAGGGCCAACCCTTTGCCCAATACCGGTCGGACGTCTCCACCAGCATCTCAGCCTTCGCAGTCGATGCCGCCGTCGCCGGCCGAATCGAAAGAGACCGACACGGCCCAAGACGAATCGACCCACCTACATTTTCAATCCACCGTATCGCAGGATGCCCCGAGAACCTTGTACCGACCGTCTCTTCGTTAACCCCTTGCGTCAGTCCACCCGTGCTTAGGACCGCCACCTTGCGAAAGATTTTATCTGGATTCACCGTCACCCCCTGCTCCGCCAGAATATTTTCTAGACCCGTTGGCACCCCAGGATCCAACAGCAAGATCAACTTTCCTGGCTTCCCCAAATAGGCCCGCACCGCCGCCACCGAGGCAGCCGCCAGTTGAAATTTAGGACCCGCCACCAAAAGTGCGTCCGCATCCTCAGGCACTCCCTCCTGTTCTGCCAATTTTAACGGCAATAACTCGAGGTTCTGCGAAGCCAGCCGCGCCGATAAAAGGGAATAGCCACTAGGATCTCGGTCGGTCGAGTTGAGGTTGTACTCCCCTGAACCTTCCGTGACATAAATCTTCGCTGGCTTGCCCTGAACCAAGGCCCCAATCGCCGAAGATATCTTCTCCTCCGCTCGGAAGGTTTTCACCCGCGCCGCACCCCCGGACATCATGGCGCCTGGATCGATCTCTGCCATCTCCGCCACCTTCAGCACCCGCGAACGCTCCCCATACTGAACCACGATGACATTCTCATTACTGGTTAGCTTGAACTTTTCCGCCAGCTTCTGCGCCGCTTGAAAATCCAAATAGGGTCGCACCAGCACCACCTTCACCTTGCCACCCCCCCGATATTGATACTCATCGAGAAGCTTTTGCACGTCCTCTTGAATCAAACTGCCCGTCGTATCCTGTTCTGGAGCGAGAAATGCCGTCAAAGTAACCTCACTCGCGAGATTTTTGAGAAGATTGAGCGTCTGGCCTGAAAGCTTCTGAAACTGGTTCAGGGTGAAATCAGCCCTTTTGTAGTGGCGCCATCCAATGTAATTCACTCCCGAAAGCAGGAAGACCAGCATCGGTAAAAACAACCAACCAAAAAAGGCCTGTCGCCGCCGTGCTTTGCGTAACGCCGAAAGGGGCGGAGGAATTAGAGGTTCAGCGCTCATTTTCCATTTACCCCTTCAAAGTACGATTCGCCATCACCCTCTGGGTTAAGCAGAGAAAGAATACTGTCCCGCTCAAGTAAAAAACCACCGGCCGAGAGTCGAACTGTCCCGCACTAAACGAACGCATTTGTTCCAAGGTGAAAATATAGGTAAGCACCTCCCGCCATCCAGGGTCCCGCACCAGATAACTTAAAAACCCCGTAAAAAACAGCAGGGCAATGATCGTAAAGCTCAGCATCGCCGAGACCGCCTGATTCTTGCTCAGCACCGAAGTAAATAACCCAATTGAAAGATAAAGCATTCCGACCAGCGTCACCATCAAGTAGGAAAGCCCCAAAGGAATCCAAGCCACGGGTACTGCGTTATGCGTCACAATTTGAAAGACAGCTAACCCCAGCAGGGAAGGAATCCACAGCAGAAGGTAAAAAGAGAGAGCGCCGGCAAACTTGGAAAGAATCACATCTCCGTCTCGAACCGGCGCGGTTAAGAGCATTTCAATCGTGCCAGTTTTATACTCCTCCGAAAAAAGTCGCATCGTTAAAATTGGAACGAGAATAATCAGGAGAAACCAAAAGTGGAAAATATAGAAATAGATTTGCATCACAGTTAACTCCCGCACGCCCTGCCCGAGATAGGCCACGCATTGGCTAAAGCTAAAGCCGTTAATCAATGCCATGCAGGTCAGGAGAACCCACGCAATCGGGGAGAGAAGAATCGCTCCGGCCTCTCGCTTCCATAAAGTCCAAAATGCACGGGTCATCATTCTCTCCTATTCTTGCGTCAACTCGACAAAGACATCTTCCAGGCGGGCCTTTTCGCGACGGAAATCTCGCAAAGGCCAGTTTTCCCGCTTAATCAAACCGTCCACTTCCCCGCGAATATCCTTTCCTGGTAAAGCCGTCACCTCAAAAGAAACCCATTCTCCCACCCGATTTAATTCCACCACACCCCCAACTTCGCTCAATTTAGCCAGCTTCTCCCTCGCCCCCACCGGATCCGCTTTCACCTCAATCTGTAAAGCCCCCGACTGCACCCGCTTGGCCAAGTTGGCCAAAGTATCCGACGCCTCAATCTTTCCTCGGTTGATGATGATGGCTCGCCCGCAGACCATCTCCACTTCGGAAAGAATATGGGTGGAAAGCAGGATCGTGCGATCCCGTCCCAGATCCTTGATCAACTCACGAAACGAGCGGATCTGATGCGGATCCAAACCCGCGGTCGGTTCATCCAAAATCAACAACGGCGGATTATGAATCAAGGCATCCGCCAAGCCTACCCGCTGACGAAATCCCTTCGAAAGGGTAGCAATAATCTTCTTCCGCACATCCGACAAGCCACACTGATCCAAAACCAATCCTACCCGCTCCGTAATATCCTTACGTGCAACTCTCTTCAATCGGCCCCGATACTCCAAAAACTCCTCCACTCTCATCTCGGGATAAAGCGGAACATTTTCAGGCATGTATCCGATACGCTGGCGCACCAGCAAGCTCTCCTCAGGTAATTTCGCCCCCGCCACCTCAATCTGCCCATCCGTGGCAGGCAAGAAACCGGTCAGAATCCGCATGGTTGTGGATTTTCCCGCCCCATTCGGCCCCAAGAATCCCACCACCTCCCCCTTTTCCACAGAGAAGGAAATGCCCCGTACTGCCTCTCCTCCCGCATACTTCTTTGTTAAATTTTCAACTCGGATCATAGCGAATCATAAATTTTAGAAACTATACGCCAAAGGTCAAGCCCACCGCCGACAGAAAATCGCTCGACAAGACACCCTTTCCTCCGTTCTCCTTCTTTGTGCAAACCATCGCTATCTGCAACCAGAAGGGGGGCGTGGGGAAGACCACCACCGCTATCCACCTAGCTGCCGGCGCCGCCGAAGCAGGTCGCCGCGTTCTCCTCGTCGATCTCGACCCACAAGCCAACGCCACGAGCGGCCTTGGACTCGAAATCGTTCAAGGCAAAAGTCTCTATCCCGTCCTCATCGGCAATTCCCGTGCCTTGGACATGCTCCAGCCTTCCCGGCAAGAGAATCTCCAAATCCTCTCCTCCGAGATGGATTTAGCAGGTGCCGAAATGGAACTCGCCACCCTCGAAAATCCCCTACTCCGCGTCCGCGACGCCCTCGCACCCCTCCGCCACGATCCAGCCTTTGATCTCGTGATTCTCGATTGCCCCCCCAGCGTGGGTCTCCTCATGACCAGTGCCCTCATCGCCGCTGACAAAATCCTCGTTCCTGTCCAATGCGAGTACTTTGCCCTCGAAGGAGTGGGAAAGATTCTCAGCCTGATCGAACGAATCAAACAGGGAGATCACAATCCCAGCCTCTCGGTTCTCGGAATTGTTCTAACCATGTACGACACCCGCACCCGCCTCAGCCAACAGGTCAGTCAAGATCTCCGCACCCATCTTGGAGAACAGGTCTTCCGCACCATCATCCCCAGATCCGTCCGTCTCGCCGAAGCCCCCAGCCACGGCCAAACCATTTACGAATACGATAATTCAGGAGCCGCCGCCGCCAGCTACCGCCAACTCACCACCGAACTCCTCAGTCGGCTTGGATTCGCTTCACCCCCCTAGGCGTCGCCAAAAGGAGCAGATCTGCCCGCCGTCGGCCAAAGATCCCCGCACAAATCACCCCAGATATCGCCTCTAACTCCTTTTCCATCTTCGCAGGGTTACTAATCTTCCATCCGTGCACATCTAAAATCTCCCCCCCATTGTCCGTCACAAATCCTCTCCTCCAAACCGGCCTCCCCCCCATTTTCCGAACCTCGCGAGCCACCTGATCCCGTGCCATCGGAACCACCTCCAGCGGTATAGGAAACTTGCCCAGACGTTTGACCAACTTCGACTCATCCACGATGCAGATAAATTTTTTTGCCGCCGTGGCTATGATCTTCTCCCTCGTTAACGCACCCCCACCTCCCTTCGTCAGCCTCAACTTTGGATCCACCTCATCTGCCCCATCCACATACAACCTGACCTTCTTCGCTTGATCCAACCCCAGCACCCGAATCCCCCTTTTCCGTAACGCCTGCTCCGTTCCCTTAGAGCTAGGCACCGCCCCCCTTACCCAGCCCTTCTTCAATCCCCGAATA
>CANESK010000054.1 GCA_947441075.1 Verrucomicrobia subdivision 6 bacterium | reverse complement strand
TCCGGCACGGCTTGATAGGCTTTTTCTAGATCTTCACAGGCTTGATTCCCTTTGCCATCCGCCACCAACTTCCTGCTCTTATCGTAAGCCTCTTGCAGAGGTTGTAATAACTGCTCACGCCGAGTTGTCTCAGTCTCCACCTGATTTTGCAAAGAGCCAGCCCTACAAGGCTGACCCCCTGAAAGTCCCCATGCCAAAACGATAAACAGAGGAAGCTTCTTCATGGCGTGGCGGGCATCATCTCAGCCCCAGCATTTTGGGCATACTCAGGATTATCCTCATCTTCGGGAAATACCAAAGTGCCGTCAGGATTAATAATTCGCAGGGTGCAGAAAATCACTAAATTGCTCTTAATCTTTTGAGATGCTTCACCTCGAAAAAGACGCCCCATGATTGGAATATCCCCAAGCAGAGGGACTTTATCGTCCACCAGTTGGACGCTGTCGGAAATTAACCCCCCCATACCCACCGTTTCCCCATCAAGCAACCGAACCCTGCTTTGCAGGGCCTTCTTGGAAAAAATCGGTACCAAGTAAGGGGCCGAACCGACCGTTGTGTTGAAATTTGTAGTTGGATCCAAGGGCGCAGCCGAAATAAGCACTCCGTAATCCACGAAGCCTTCAAAATCTTCCACCATCAGATTTGTGAAATCCAAATCAACTGCCCGAGGTAGAGAAGTCGACTCCCCCTTCACCTCCAAGGTGGTTCCAATATCCCTAGGCTCGAAGCCCGTCGGATTACTCGGCAAAATGAAACCTGCACCTACCCCTTGATCGTTGTTCGGCACGACCGGCTGGGTGTAACTTGTCGGATAATACATTCTTCTCGAGATGACTATTTTCGACTGTTTCCCATCGGCCAGAGTCACCCTCGGTGCCGCCACCAAATCACGACCAATGGCATTCTGTAAAAGCTGCAAGATAGCTGCAAATCCGCGCCCGAAAACTGAGGCATTCACTCCCACCTGATTCGATGCAGTCTGCGGGTAACTAGGATCGAGCAGAGCCTGTAAGGCGGTCAGGGATCCCCCCCCTGGATTAAATCCCGCCGTTCCTCGCAACCCGTCCGTTCCCCCACTGGCAGATCCTGGGTCGTAAATTGCCCCAGGACTTCCAGGATTGGGAATCGCCGTATTGCCACTCATCTGTAAATTAAAAGTGAAGTTCTTTACGTCGTTTTCTGAGAAAGAAAGAAATTTTGTTTCCACCTCAAACTGCCTTTGCGGCGGTTCCCCTTGTGCATCTCGTATTCTTTGCTCGATCTTATTCAGTTCATTCGCCCTATTGCGTACCACCAGCTTTCCTGTATCCCGAAAACACGTTGCCGAAGAATCAACCACCTTGATGTCGACTCCAATATTCTCTAGCACAAGATTTCCTACTTCCTTAGGCGTTAACTCTTTCCCTGGAGGCACTAAATTCGCCAAGAGGCTGGGCGGTAGATTATAACTACGGATATCCAATTCCCCGCCACTTTCCGTAACCGGTAGCAGAAAAACCGCACTGCTCTCCACATCATATCGTAGCTTCTCCCCACCTCGAATCTGCTCACACAAATACTTTAGCGCCGTTTGTAAAGAGATATCCCGCAACTCCAGGCTAACCGTCGCCGCCTCAGGATCCTTTCCTTCGCTCGGAGGAGGCAGCCGTAAAACAAAGTTCAGCCCAACCTTATTCGGATCGTTTTGTTCGCTCAAACGCTGCAATTCCTCCACCGCAGCCCGAATTGGCTTCTCATTAAAGACCAATTCAGGAATTTTAATCGTGGATAGTGACTTCAAAATCGCCGCCGCACTCGAGGCACCTGCACTTCCTGTTGATCTTGCCTGCTTCGGATCCACCTTCGCAGGGGGAGGAGGAGTCCAAGCCTCCGTTACCTTTGCCATGGCTTTTTCTCGGCTGGCCGAGTACTTCTTCCCCGCAGCAAACATCCTCTTCTCCTCTAATTTTTCGATACGTTGACAGACCGCTTGATTGTAAGGATCGATCCGCAATACATCATCCAACCTCTTCCTCGCATCTCGATACTGCCCCGTCTCCGTCAACTGATCTGCCAAGGATAACAACCTCTTAATCTCTTTTGTTTTCTCTACCAGATCAGTGGTCACCGCCACATTCCCTTCATAAGGATCCGCCAACCGAGCTGCCTGCTCCTGCATTGAAGCGGACTGTTTCGCCACCAACGGGTTGGTCGGATCGAGATCCGAAGCCTGCTTCATCAGCCCAGCCGCCTCCGCATTTTTACCCGCCTTCTCCTGCGCCAGAGCCTGTGCCGCTAAAGACTTTGCTACCCCCGTGCGAGCCCGCTGATAAAATCCCGAAGTCGCGGTCTGCGGATCAGTTTGCTGCATGACCAGTCGAAACTTCGCTTCCGCATGCTCCCACTCCCCCGCCTGATAAAGGCGCTCCGCTAGGTCCAAATTTTCATTCAATCGGAAGGTGGCCTCTCTCCTTCGATCAATCTCCCTTTGGGTCATTTCCGCTGCCGTCGGCTCTCGCGGAGGCAGGGGAGACTCATCGGTTTCACTTCCCACCTCTTCTGCTTGGACGCACACTGGCCCAAGAATCCACCAAGCAATTAAGACAAAGGCCAAGGGCGCTCTCATAAGATAAGAACCTTACGAGGTCAGGGGTGGGTTAGGTCAACGAGCCTCCCCCTACCTTGGGAAGAACTTGCCAATGACTAGGGAGTTTTGGGAAGTAAAGTTGGAGCCGTATTCGGCAAGATAGATACCGATTCACCCTCGGGCATCATCTTCAGGGATACTTTTAACGGCGTCGCTTCCGTCACAACAAATACTTTCCCTGCGTAAGGGAATGATTGCCCAACCCGATAAGGACCCATCTCCCCCTCCCCTGGCACCATAGAAATCAAACGTATATCCCCGACACTCCACTCAACCCCACGCGATTTACCATTCTTGTCTAACAAGATTTTTATCGGGCTAGCCAGCTCATCCATCCGTTGCAGCACTAACATCGAATCATCATAATCATTCTCGGTTTTTGTTGTCTCATCCATTTTTTTTCCCTTGTCATCTTTGTACTCCTTCACCATCAGCGGAATGGCGTGCGGACAACTATTTGTTCCTCCTGTTTTTGCTTTCGCTTCCTCTTCACTTTTCAGAATCTCCACTGTCTTGTTCCCTGCCAAAACCCATATCTTGTCCCCCACCATCACATCCACATCCTTCGGCTTTACTCCTAATTTAAAACGAACCGTATAACGCCCTGCGCTTTTCCCGGAAAAACCAATTAGGAGCTTTGCCGGATCAACTGAAGTAATCTTTACTTTAACCCACTTGGAAGGGCTACTCACAGGGTCTTTCGGATCGGTCTTTTTCTCGTACTCCTCCTTATTCGTAAAACCGTCTTGATCCTCATCCTGATCCGCCACCTCACGATCTTCAGGAGAAAAGCCATACTTCAGTTTCCAACCTACCTCAATTCCGTCCTCCGTAATCTGCTTCTCATTCAACGGTTGGACAGGCTCATTCTCCTTTGGAAGAAAAACAATGCTACGTGAAACAAACACTCGGTGCCCCTTCCACTCCTCCACCGCCAAGTCTTTTATCCCACTCTTTTTCGCCAAAGCAGCCACACTCAAAGCCGCTTTTTGCTTAAACTCTGCCACCGCCGATTTTCCACCGCCACCAGTTGCTTCGACGGGTTCGACCCCCCCTGGCATCAGAACTCCAAGGGCCAATCCCACCAAACCAACGAGAAAAAGAGCCCCCGCCCCACCCATCAACCATGGAGATATCTTCATCAAGGCTTTCCTGGGGCCAATACTTTCCCCGAAGGAGGAATCTTCCACCCCATAAAATCAATTTTCATCACCACTCTCAACCGCTCTTTCCCAGCCAAGACCAGCAAAAGAGGCTTCGCCGACTGGGGATTCGCACTCCCCCGCGCCCCTTCCGTAGGCGAACTCCCCTCAACTGCAGGAGCAGTTTCCTCTCCTTCAAACTTTTTCGCCACTTCACTTCGTTTGAGAAACTCCTTCTGCTCATTTTCCAAACTAAGGTCCATCACCACAAACAGCCAAGGATCTTGCGATAATCGGCCGACAAACCCATAAAATACTTCTGGCGAACACTCCATCTCTAATCGGTAGCTTTCTCGAACCATACCTCCCCCATCCACCCCACCCACCTTGGCCTTGCCCGCCTCAGGCTTCGCCACCTCCCCCCCCTTCACCGCTGGCCCCTCCAAGCCCTGCAAAATACACTGAGTCGGATAGGCCTCTTTCGCCGCTCCTTTGGCCTCCATCAAAATCTCCACCAACTTCTCCGCCACCGAAAGTTGCAAAGCTAAACTAGGAATCTGACTAGCCGTCGGGCTCTTCTGCTTATACTCCTGCAGCCCTAAATAAAAATCATCCGCTAAAATTACTTTGCTGTTATCCCCCTTCTTCCCAGATTTTTTTCGTAGTTGGTCATGAACCGCAATCAGCTTGTCTTTCCACTTGTTCGGGTCGGTCGACCAATCCTGACCTTGCCCCGAAGCCTTGATCAACCCCTCTCGCCAGCTTCCCACCACCTTCTCTTCCTCCTTCGCTAAATCCTCTGCGATTTTACCCAATTCCACCGCCTCTTTCCGTGCCGCCCCCGCTCCTCCCGGCCTAGCTAGCACCGCCGCCACCTCAGGCTTTAGTTTCCGATCCGCCAGCGATTGCGCTTGAGTCTGCGTTTCCCCTAACGCCCCCAGCCCGAAAAAGCCCAGCACCAACCCAAGCAAAAGAACACCTACGCCCGCCCCCAGGGCAACCATCTGCGGTTTCGTTAGCTTTCCTTTCATTTCGCCTCCGGCTTCTTTGCCGCCTCCACCTTGATCACCCCACCGACCGGCCACTCCGCTCTCATCCTAAACTTCAAAGCCACCTGCTCAGTCTTGCCATCAGCTGACCTCTCAGGAGTATCGCGCTGGGTCGTCTCCACTTTTTGCAAGACCCCGCCCTGCTCCAAAGCCACCCGAAAGTCTTCCACCACCTTGGAGTCTGCTTCCTCTGATTTTGTTTCGAAAAACCCGCCCAACTCTAAAACTGGCACTGCAATCTTCGGCGCCCCAGGTTTCGCTACCGCACCCGCCTCCCCTTCAGAAACAGCCTCACTGCCAGCCAGAGCAATTTGCGTCACCCACATTCCTGGCAAACTTTTAGCACGCAACTCTGCCAACAAAATCGGCCACCGCATCCGTTCTGCCTCCAATCCCAAAGCTTTGTCCGCCAACCCCAATATCTCGACCCCCTTTTTCTGCTCCGCGTCCACCTTGGCCAAAGCTGCTTCCGCCTCCTCCACCTCCGCCACCTGCGGAGAAAGTAGCCCCTGAATCCGTCCCGATTGCCAAAACCCATGCAACCCAGGAAGAAGTAAAAGCAATCCTACCCCCACCCCTGCCGCAATTATCGCCGGCCGGTCTTTCGTCTTTGCCACCGCCGCTTTTTGTACCGACCCTAATATGTTAATCCGACACGGACTGTCGGGCAAAGAACGCAAAGCCGCCCCCACCAAGATGGCCCACGAGGGAAATGTCTTAGCTAACTCAGCCGGAACCACTCCCGGCCCCAACGCCGCACGTCGAAAAGGCTGAAAGAATTCCACCGGTACCTTTAGCTTCTCTCGAAAGAACAACTCAGTCAGCCCAAGACATGCTCCCCCGCCCGCCAATAGAACCTGCGCTGGCCGACTACCCGCTTGCTGACTTCGGTAAAATGTCACTGACCTCTCCACTTCTGTGTGAAGGCGGGTCATCACCCCACGGGCTAACTTACTCATCCGTGATGTCTGTTCATCCGCCGGATCCTCATACGAACCTCCAGGATGCACAAATCCTTTTGCCTTCTTCAAAACCTCCGCCCCTGCAAAGGACTCCTGCAAATCAGCCGCAATCGCCTGCGTCACCGTCGCCCCGCCCAACGGCACCACCCGACAAAACATTTTCTTTCCTTCCACGATGACAATGTTGGTCGACCTCGCCCCAATCTCCAAAAGCAGTGTGCACGTCGTCATCTCAGGATAATTATAACGAAAGGCATTGATCAATGCTGTCGGTGCCAGCTCTACCATGTCGGTCCGTAGCCCCGCCTTCGAAGCCGCCGCCATCACCTCGTCCACCGAATCCCGCTTCATCGCTACAATCAACGCTTCCAATTCGCCCGTCGCTCCTTCGCTCGCAGGAAAAATCTGAAAATCCCAGCAAGCCTCCTCAATCGCTGGAATCGCCTGCTGCGCCTCAAAACCCACCATCTGCCCGACCTGGGTCGGATCAGATACCGGCACCTTGATCACTCGAGTAAAAACCGAAGGACCCCCCAAACAGATCGTTGCCGGTCCTGGCTTCAACCCCGCCCCTTTCACCAAAGTCTCCACCCCTTGAAGCAGGGCAGGAAAGAACTCCGCTGGCTTTGTCGGATCTACTCCCAGGGCCAAAGACCGCAATTGCGAAAAAACTGGCACCCCACTTTTGTCTGGCACCACCTCCGCCACGCGGATTTCATTCGCCCCAACATCCAAAATCAATCGCCGTAAAAAAGACGCCATAGGAAAGCCGCAAGAGGCTTATGGCTTCTTCGGTTGTGAATACCGTTTGTAATCTTTAGGCCAGAATGGAGTCTCGTAAATTGAGAGCAAAACACCCGAAACTTCCTGAGCGTCACTGCTCTTATTCCAATCCAGATCTTTCTTTCCTCCACGACCACTTGGACCCTTTTCTTTCTCCGATTGCAGATCAAACACCTTCTCCACCGGCGCCCCCCCCTCCGTCGCCTCCACCTTCAGATTCATCACCCCCTTTGACCAGTCCATCTCCCCACCCGTCTTCAGCCCCGCAAAACGCAGAACCGATGCCGGAGCGAGGAAAACCCCTGCAAAATGCTTCTTCCCTGCCGGTACATCTCGATAGGTTGCCTCTCCCGTCAGGATCACCAGTTTTTCTGTCTTCTTTCCCGCCTCCGTTGCGGGAACCCCTTCATACCCCTCTAAATAAAATTTAAACTTCACCTCAGGCGTAAACTTATTCGTCGTGGAAAAAGGCACGTCGATCCGCAACCAGCGCCCCTCTTGACTGGCCTTCTGATCCTCAATCGCAGGAGCAGACTTACCCCCCGATCCCACTGAATCAGGCACTGATACCATCTCCATTTCCAACTCCATTGTCTTCCCAAAAACTAAGTTCACCTTGTCCTCTTTCTTCGCCTCTTGCGCCCAACCCAAAGGGATAAACGACACGCTGAGCCATCCTACAAAGGCAAAGGAACACAGTCTCATGACCTTGAATCTAAATAGACCCTCCAACGGGTCAATGGAATTGAATCCACTTCCTCCCAACCCACAACTAACTTTTCGGCTCGTAGGCCAAGTTCGGCCGCAACCACTTCTCCATCTCCGCCAAAGCCACCCCCTTCCGCCGAGCATAGTCCTCCACCTGATCCTTCCCCAATGGACCCACCGCAAAATACCTTGCCTCGGGATGCCCGAAATAAAGCCCACTAACCGAGCTGGCAGGATTCATCGCGCAACTCTCAGTTAACTCGATCCCCGTACTTTTCTCCGCATCCAGCAACACCATCAAACCCCTCTTCTCTGTGTGATCGGGACAAGCCGGATAACCCGCTGCCGGCCGAATCCCCCGATATTTCTCCTCAATCAAATCCTCCTTGGTCAACCCCTCCTTCTTCCCAAAGCCCCACGCTTGCCTCGCCAATTCATGCATCTTCTCCGCAAAAGCCTCCGCACATCGGTCCGCCAACGCCTTCAGCATGATCGCCTGATAATCATCATTCTCTTTCTCCAACTCCTTCGCCCACTTCTCTACCCCGTGACCCGTCGTCACCGCAAACGCTCCTAAATAATCCTTCTTTCCACTACTCACTGGCGCAATGAAATCAGTCAAGCAACGATTCGGCTCCCCATCACTTCGTGCCATCTGCTGACGCAACCCGTGCAATCGAGCCCGTACCTTCTTTCGGGAATCATCCTCATACAACAAAATATCATCCCCCTCGGCATTCGCTGGGAAAAAAGCCATCACCCCCCGCGCCCGAATCCGCTTCTCTTTCAGAATCCTTTGTAAAAGCACCTGCGCATCCTCATAAAGTTTTTTTGACTCCACCCCCACCACCGGATCCTCAAAAATCTTCGGAAACCGTCCCCGGAGTTCCCAAGCATGGAAAAAAGGCGACCAATCAATATATCCCGCCAACTCATCCAACGGGAAAGAATCAAAAACCTTCGTCCCCAGAAAATCAGGCTTCGCTGGATCCTGGGACCAATCCATTTTCGCCGCCCGCCCCCGCGCCTCCTCAATCGAAAGCAATTTCTGCGCCGCCCGTCGCTCCGCAAAATCCTTCCGCGCCTTCTCTTGCTCTCCCCCAATCTTCGCCAAATACGCCGGCTTCTTTTCTACCGAAAGCAACTGCTGCGCCACCCCCACTACTCGAGATGCGTCGATCACGTGAATCACCGATCCGGTATACGCCGGCGCAATCTTCACCGCGGTGTGCGCCGCACTCGTCGTCGCCCCGCCAATCAACAAGGGAATGGTAAACTTCTCCCGGCTCATTTCCTCCGCCACCGTCACCATCTCGTCTAATGAAGGCGTGATCAAACCACTCAATCCAATCAAATCCACCCCGCGACTCTTCGCCTCCGCTAAAATCTTGTCGTAAGGCACCATCACCCCCAAATCAATCACCTCATAGTTATTACAGGCCAACACCACTCCAACGATGTTCTTCCCGATGTCATGCACATCCCCCTTCACCGTCGCCATCAGAATCTTTCCCGCGTTTTTGCTCTGATCCCCCGACTTCTCTTTTTCTTTCTCCATGAACGGGGTCAAATAGGCCACCGCTTTTTTCATCACCCGCGCACTCTTGACCACCTGGGGCAAAAACATTTTTCCCGCGCCAAATAAATCACCCACATGCCGCATCCCACTCATCAACGGGCCCTCAATCACCTCTAACGGACGCCCATACTTCGCCCGCGCTTCCTCTGTATCCCCATCAATATGATCCGTAATCCCCTTCAACATCGCATGCATCAAACGCTCTTCCACCGTTCCCTGGCGCCAAACCTCATCCTTCACCACTGCCTTCCCGCCCGCTTTCACTGTCTCCGCAAACTCCAGCAACCGCTCCGTCGCGTCGGCACGACGATTCAATAAAACATCCTCAACCCGCTCCTTTAAATCCGCCGGAATCTCGTCGTAAACTGCCAACTGGCCTGCATTGACGATCGCCATGTCCAACCCCGCCTGAATCGCATGATAAAGGAAACAACAGTGCATCGCTTCCCGCATCGTGTTGTTTCCTCGAAACGAAAATGAAATATTACTCAATCCCCCGCTCGTCTTACACCCAGGCAATGTCCGCTTAATCTCCTTCACCGCCTCAATGAACTCCACCGCGTAGTTGTTATGCTCCTCAATCCCCGTCGCCACCGTCAGAATATTCACGTCAAAAATAATGTCCTCGGGATCCAACCCCGCCTTCTCCGTCAAGAGTTGGTAGGCCCGCCGACAAATCGCCACTTTCCTCTTCGCATCCGCCGCCTGCCCCTCCTCATCAAAGGCCATCACAATCACCGCCGCTCCATACCGCTGGACTTTCCTCGCGTGCTCCAAAAATATCTTCTCCCCTTCCTTCAAACTAATCGAATTCACGATCACTTTGCCCTGCACGCACTGCAAGCCCGCCTCCAGAACCGACCATTTCGAACTATCAATCACAAACGGCACTCGCGAGATTTCTGGCTCACTCCCAATCAAATTCAAAAAGCGCGTCATACTCGCCTCTCCATCCAGCAACGCCTCGTCAAAGTTTAAATCAATTAAGTTCGCCCCCGCTTCCACCTGCTGCCGAGCCACCGCCACAGCCGCTTCAAACTTCTCCTCTTTGATCAAAGCCGAGAATTTTGGAGATCCTGTCACATTCGTCCGCTCCCCGATCGAAGTGAATGACCCTCCCGTCCCAATCACGTAGGGCTCCAACCCCGCTAACACCGTCTCGGAGGAACGGGCCGGCGGCACCCTCGGCTTCACCCCTTCCACCGCTTTTGCCATCGCCGCAATGTGCGCCGGAGTCGTCCCGCAACATCCCCCTACCATGTTGAGAAAACCCGCTCGCGCAAATTCCCCCAGCACCTCCGCCATCTGCTCGGGCGTCTCGTCATACTCCCCAAATGCATTCGGCAATCCAGCATTCGGATAGCAACTCACAAAACAGTTGGCCACTTTCGACAGAATCGCCATGTACGGCCTCATCTCCTTTGGACCTAAAGCACAGTTAATCCCCACACTGAAAGGCCGCGCATGCCGGATCGAATGCCAAAAAGCTTCCGTCGTCTGCCCCGAAAGTGTCCGCCCCGACGCATCCGTGATCGTCACCGAAATCATCACCGGCAAACGATATCCAATTTCATCAAACACCTCTTCAATCGCCCACAGAGCCGCCTTCAAATTTAAAGTGTCAAACGTCGTCTCCGGCAACAACACATCCACTCCCCCCTGAATCAAGGCCCTTACCTGCTCCGCATACGATTCGGCTAACTCCCTGAAAGTCACCGCTCGATACTCGGGCCGATTCACATCGGGCGACATCGAGGCCGTCCGACTCGTCGGCCCCACCGCTCCCGCCACCCAAGCCACTCGCCCTGGGTTGTCTGCCAGATACTCATCCGTCACCTTTCTTGCTAATCGTGCTGCCGCCAAATTAATTTCTTCTACCACCCCCTCCAAACCATAATCGGCCTGCGAAACAGAAGTGCTGTTAAACGTATTCGTCTCAATGATCCCAGCCCCCGCGTCCAAATACGCCCGATGAATTCCCCCAATCACATCCGGCCGAGTGATCGCCAAAATATCATTATTCCCCTTGAGATCCTTTGGGTGAGCCGCAAATCGCTCCCCTCGGAAATCCTTTTCCCCCAATTTGTGCTGCTGAATCATTGTCCCCATCGCCCCATCCATCAACACGATCCGCTCCGCCAGCGCTTTTTCTAGCTGGTGCCTCCGTAGCGTAATCCGTTCTCTTGCTTCCATCGCCATTATCCTAGAGAAACAGTTTAACTTGTCCAGTCTTGCATCAGCTTATCATGATATATTGATGCATCTCTTAAATGAATCTAACCTTTGCCTTGGCCAAAGCATGCGAATTGCTACTGTTTTGTCCTTCGTGGGCGCTGTCGTCTAGAGGCCTAGGACAGGTCCCTTTCAAGGACCATACACGGGTTCGAATCCCGTCAGCGCCACTTACTTCCCCCGTGCCTTCAACCATGCCTCCGACAAGACCCAGTCCGACGGAACCGTAATCTTTAAATTCGGCTCCTCCGCTTCCACCAAAACCCCCTTCACCCCACCCAACTCCGCCACCGCTAAACAATCCGTCACCACCCGCTTCTCTTTTTTCGCCCGCTCCAATCCCGCCCTCAATACCTCCGCTCGCACCACCTGCGGAGTCTCCATCCGCCATAAACTCTCCCGAGGTATCAGCTTCACAATCCGCCCCTCCCCATCCGCTTCTCGAACCGTGTCCGACATCTTTCGTGCCGCCGCCGCTGCCCCACTCTTTCTCGCCTCCTCCAAAACCCGCTCGGTCAACCGGGGGGTCAATAAAACTCGGGCCGCATCATGCACCACCACCCACTCCACGCTTGCCCCCAACGCCTTCAATCCCGCCCCCACCGAATCTTGCCTCTCCGCTCCCCCCACAATCACCTCCACCCTCGACCCCTCCGACCCAC
>CANESK010000053.1 GCA_947441075.1 Verrucomicrobia subdivision 6 bacterium | reverse complement strand
TTGATTTTGCGACGGGTTCGAAAGTTTCGGTCACGGGAACGCCTATCACCGGCAACACGTACACCCTGATGACGGCGAGTGCCGATATTACCGGTTCGCCCATTTTAGCCGGTGCCACCGGGTGGGCTTTGCGGGTAGATGGAGCAAATCTTCTTCTGGAGCAATTGGACACAACGATACCTCTAATCACCCTGATTGGTGCGAACCCGCTGGAGATATATAAGGGAGCGACTTTCACCGATCCGGGAGCCTTAGTGACGGACAACAAAGACGCAACGAGAAGTATCGCTGGCAGCGGAACGGTGAACACGGCGACGGTGGGAATTTACACGTTGGTTTATACGGCCACCGATTCAGCGGGGAATCTTGCCGTGCCTGTCACGAGAACAGTTAATGTGGTTCTAAATCCGACGGCGGATGAGGATGGGGACGGACTGACGAACGGAACGGAAATCTCAGGCGGGACCAATCCTTACCAGAAAGATTCCGATGGGGACGGCGTGAACGATTCTGTTGAAATTGCGGACGGGACGAATCCGAACGATGCGAACTCGTATAGCAGTTTGAACAAGGGCCTATTGGCGTATTACACCAGCAGCAATCCTTACCTAGACGCCTCAGGGAACAGTAATCATCTTGGAACAAGAACAGGCGGAGTTGCTCTTTCTACCAACCAAAGGGGGTTGAGTCAGGGCGGGATCCGGTTTCAAAATGACAGTGACAGTGCCACTTCTACGAAAAACCTAGGCATAAGTGGTAATGGGCCTTTTTCTTATTCACTTTGGATCAAATATGATTCGATTTTAGATACAGGAAATCGACATGTTTTGAGCTTTGGGCAAAACTTTAATGAACCGCTTGGAGGTCTTTCCTCTTTTGTGATCAACAATACTCGAGGTAATCCCTCCAATTGGTTGGCGAATGATGGTCTGAATGGGGCAATAGCGAATGCAGGTGGTTGGGCAGATGTGGGTGTTGGAAACATAGGGATAAATTGGCAGGGGTGGCATCATTTCGCTTTTGTCTACAATGGCGCTCTTGCCACATCCAAGTTTTACTATAATGGAAAATATCTGCCAAATATGTGGATTGGTGGGTTTAATCAACAAACAGAATACAATATTGTAGATTCTCCTTTAACGCTTGGAATTATCCCCCAGGCATGGGAAGGCATTGGTGGGTCAAACCTTTCGGATATCAGGATTTATAATCGGACACTTTCTGCCGCGGAGGTGGGGCAACTTTACCAGCAAGAAGCTGGAAATCTCGACACCGACGGGGACGGTCTGACCGACGCGTGGGAGAGGGGATATGGAAGATATCAGATTATCCCGGGCAACCTCACTTGGGAGCTGGCCAAGGCGAATGCAGAGACACGGGGCGGGCATTTGGTGACGATCACCAGTCAAGACGAGTGGAACGTGATCTGGTCTCTACTAGGACCAACTTGGAATGGAACAAATTATTGGATTGGCGGTACGGATCAGGGGACCGAGGGAAACTGGCGTTGGGTTACAGGAGAAAGTTGGTCATTTAACCGGTGGTACCCATCTCAGCCATCGGGAGGATCAGAAAATGAACTGATCACATGGGGAAATCTTTCTGACGGACAGCCAGGTTGGAATGATGGATTAGGAAATAGCCTTCCCGGAAGCTTCGGTGGCTATATTCTCGAATTCGGCTACCCGACCGATCCAACCAAGGCCGATACAGACGGGGACGGGTTTGATGATCGTGCGGAAAGCCTGGCCGGGACCGATCCGAATGATCCTTCGGTCTATCCCCAAGCGGGAGTTTTGGGCAACAGCCTCTATGTTCGCGTTTACGGGCCTGATTGGGATCAGGCTGAGGAGAGAGCGGTACGGCTGGGAGGTCATCTCGTAAAAATCGACAATGCGAATGAAAACGCGTTTCTGGTTGCCACCTTCCAGCCGGCACCGGGGCATTTTGGTTTCTGGATCGGAGCTAGGGATACGGAGAGTGAAGGTGTCTGGAAGTGGACTGATGGAACTCCGCTGACCTACGCCAACTGGGGTCCGAGCGAGCCCAACAACAGCTACGTAGACGGAGGGGAGGAGGACTACGTACATATCGTATATCCCATCAACGGGACCCCTGGACACGGATCGGTGGGTAGGTGGAACGATGTTCCCAAAAGCACCGCCGACCGACCACTTGCTAGCTGGCCCTACACCACGGAAGGAATTGCGGAGATTCCTTATATCCAAAGAGGTAATTCCGCATATGTGATCGTTTATGGGCCGACTTGGGACGAGGCGGAAGCTCGAGCGGTTGAGCTGGGTGGGCATCTTGCAACCATCAACGACGCGGCAGAAAATCAGTGGTTGGTGGAGCAATTTTACGGTCCGGGCAAAATCAGTCAGATTATCCCCAGTGTCTGGATTGGGTTGACTGATAAACAGGATGAGGGTCAGTGGAGATGGATTTCAGGGGATACAACAACCTACCGGAATTGGGGTCCCGGGGAACCGGATGGTGCCGCGGTCTACAAGGGCACCGAGGACTATGCGCAATTTCTTCTCTACGACGATGCAGGCAGGGATCCGGGTCACTGGAATGACAACTCCAGTCAGACCGGGGCCAATGCAACGGATTACGGCATTGCTGAAATTCCCCTGACCAATTCCGATATCGAAGCCCCCGTCATCACCCTGATCGGAGCCAATCCGCTGGAGATATATAAAGGCTCTATCTTCACCGATCCTGGGGCGATGGTGACCGATAATGTGGATGCGACGAGGACGATCATGGGGATTGGAGCGGTCGATACGGCCACGGTGGGAATCTATACGGTGACGTATTCGACCACCGATGCGGCGGGGAATATGGCTATTCCGGAGACGAGGACGGTGAATGTGGTCATCGATCCGACGGCTGACGAAGACGGGGATGGACTAACGAATGGGACTGAGATTTCCGGTGGAACGAATCCCTACCAGAAAGATTCCGACGGGGACGGGGTGAACGATCCGGTGGAGCTGGCCGACGGGACAAACCCGAATGATGCGAGCTCTTACAACAATCTGAACAAGGGGTTGGTGGCGTATTATCCGTTCAGCGGGAATGCGAATGATGCCAGCGGAAATGGCCGTAACGGTGCCCCAATCAACGCAGTGCTGGCTCCCGATGCCTCGGGAGTGCTCAACCGCGCCTATGAGTTCAACGGCACTAGTTCCTTGATCACTGTGCCTCATGACGAGGCACTGAGCCTTTCCGGGGTCAGTAACTTCACGGTCTCAACCATGGTTCGGCTGGAAAAAAGCGGGGTCTACCTCTTCGGCAAGGACAACGGAGCAGGGGCTCAGTCGAAATGGATTTTTGCCTACGCCACGCCACCTAGCACGACCAATCAAGGCCTGTTCTTCCATGTGCAAAACACCGCCAACAGTGGCGCCTGGATGGCCCGGGCCACCAACGCCATTGCTAACACCAACTGGCAGCATCTGGTGTACACCCGGGAAGGGAACCTCCACCGCACCTTTATCAATGGAAGAATGGTGGCCACGGAAACCAACAGCACGGCGATGCCAGCGGGAATCACTGCCCCGTTCACCATCGGTTCCGCGGAGAACGGGGGTTGGGTGAAGGGTGCGATGGATCAGGTCCGGATCTACAACCGGACCCTGTCCTTTTCCGAAGTGGGACAATTGTACCAAGCCGAAGCGGGCAATCTTGGAACTCTAGGGATCACTTTCCCGTTTTGGGATGGTTTTGAGACTGGCTCATTATCCTCGTCGTGGGACAAGAGTTTTACCCGGGGGAATGGTTTTTGTACGGTCAATGGGACGAAGTCAGCCTTGGGTGTCTATTCCCTGAATATGGGGATCACGAGCGTCACGTCGCCTCAAAATAGCTCCTCCTCGGATCTTTATCTTCCTTTCCGCGAGCCTCTCAATAAAGGGACGATCGATCTGGACCTTTGGTCTGATGCGGGGGCAGGTCACTATGCTTATTTGATCTTGGAAGCGGGTGGTCAGTGGTCGGCCGGAGCCGCGATGTGGGATAACAACACGGTGGTGGGACCAGGTTGGTGGGAACGCACCACCGTAGATACCACGGTGCCTGAAAAAACAGGTTGGGCACACTATAGTTGGACGATCGACGGCGATGACGTTGAGCTGAAGGTCGACGGAGTCACTTTAGCGAAGGGGAAAAGTCACGGGCCCACGACCGGTCTAGTTGTTGTTCTGCAAAGCGTGCGAAGCAATGTTGGCATGTATCTGGACAACGTTCAGATCACCGCCGAAACCAATCCAAGTCTTCCTGCCACCCCAGTCATCACCTCCACCAACTCCTTCCTAGGGCAGGTGGGGGTGCCGTTCAGTAACACGGTGACAGCGAGTGGGACGGCACCGATCACGTTTAGCGCCAATAATCTTCCGGCTGGGTTGACCCTTTCCGCCTCCACGGGACTAATAAGTGGTGTGCCAACGGTGGCCTCGAATAATGGTGAAGCAAAAGCGGCGGCAGAAGCAGTCGCGGCTGCGCTTAGTGCGATTGCGGCGATGAAATCAAGCGAATACCAGATGGCGTTAACTGAATATAGAAATTTGCAAGTTGCAGCACGAGAAGCGGATGAAGCTGTTAGTTTTGCTGATGGTGAAAGCACAGTTTTAGCTCAAGCAAGTGCTATTGCTGATTATACTGCCTCACAGATTTACAGTGCCGCCACAAAACAGGACGCTCTAACTGCCGCTAATACACTTGCCTTGGATGCCAGCACGGCTTTTGAGGAAGCTAAAGCGAATCAAGAAGTTGCCGCGACGCAAGCGGCTGCAGCTCTAAAAGCAGAGGTTGAGGAGTCGGCCCGTGCAAGTGTTGCGGCTGAAGCAGCCCAAGCGACAGCCCAATTGAAAGTAGTACTTGATGCTGCAACGACTAAGGCTCAACAAAATGCAGCTGCAGAGGCCGCTCGAGTGGCTGCAGCTGCAGCAAAAGCGGCTTCAGATGCTGCAGCGACTGCAGCCACATACGCAGCAAACAGTGCAAAAACTGTGTGCACATCGACTTTTAACGCATTAGCAACGAATAACAAAGATCTGGCTAACGAATATAAGGTGAGTAATCCAGCGACACTGGATGCTGCTGCAAGTTCTGCGAGATCCGTTAGATCTATTTTCACTCAAGCCGAGCTGGACGCAAATCCATCTCTCAAGACATTTGTTGAGCAGTGGGATGCCTTTATTGAGAAGCAGCAAGAAAAGTTTGGAGCGTTAGCCGAGCAGAGTTCCAAGGAAGCCGCCCTGCTCGTGGCGCAACAAACTGAAGCTGCGATTAAAGCAGCGGCAAGCCTTGAGGCGGCAAAAGCAGTAGCACAAGCTGCCCTTACTGCAGCTCAAGCAGAAAAGGCGGCAAAGGAAAATGTACGAACTGCTACAGAGAATGATGCAAAAGCAAAGTCATTGGAAAATGCGAGGCTGAAGGGGGAGAGAGAAGGCGCAGAGATTGCGAAAGGGGCTGCTGCAAAACTCGCATTAGATATTACGGCTGCAACTGATTTGGCGGCATGTAAACTGAAGGTTGCTGAAGCAACTGCAGAAATCGAAGCGCTGAGAACGGGGAAGGCTCTTGAGGCAGCGATGGCCCGCGCAATTGCTGACTACATGCAAGCTCTGGCGACAGCGGCCACAGCGGATTTAGCAAGGTTGGCGGCTGAGGCGGAAGCGGCAGTTCTGGTGGCGACCCTAAGAACTGCTGAGGCTGCGAATCTGCCTGGAGCCACCCAAACGGCTACTCTTACGGCAAGAAACAGCTCGGGTAGTGTCAATCAAACGGTCACTTTTGTGATCGCCAAAGGAAATCAGATCATTACTCCTCCCGTGTTGCCTGCGATTGGTGTGGGCAGCCCAGCCTTCACCCTCAACGCCACCGCGAGTAGCGGTCTGCCGATAACCTACACATCCTCTCAGCCTGGAGTATTAGCCATCAGTGGGAGCACGGCTACCCCGGGCTTGGCGGGCACCACCGTTCTGACCATGAGCCAAGACGGAGATACGAACTGGAATCCGGCGACTCCCGTCAGTCTGACGATCAATCTCCTGCCAAGCGACAGCGATGGTGATGGTGTTCTGGACTCACGCGAAATTTCGGACGGAACGAATCCGAATGATGCGAGTTCGTTCAACAGCCTGAGCAAAGGTCTCGTGGCCTACTATCCGTTCAATGGAAATGCGAATGATGAAAGTGGAAATGGGAATCATGCCGCCCTTAGTTCACAGGGCCAACTGTCTGCGAATCGTTTCGGCAATCAAAACAGCGCTCTGTTTTGTACTACAGGAGGCCCTTTAGTTTCGCAGATTGCCGAAAGCTCTCAAAATATTCCTATCACAGGAAATTCCGATCGGACGATTGTCTTTTGGTGTAAATTCTCAAGCCAAGGCACATCCAATCAATATACCCAAATAGGGGTTGAATGGGGTACAACTGCATTGGCTGGGGGCATGTCTCATTTGTCGCAAGGGTCAGGGAACGGAGGTGTTTGGGTCTGGGGTCATTATGCCGATGTGGATGCTATTCCAGTAAATCCTTCCCCCTATAATCAATGGCGGCAAATCGTCTTAAGTTATAGTGGGGCCATTAGTAATGGAAAAATCTATATCGATGGTGCCTCCGTCCCGATTTCCAATATTGGGCGACTCAATCAGCGAGATACTTTCGCAACTATTGCAACTACACTTAGGCTAAAGGGTGGTCAGGGTGACTTTTTAGATGATATCAGGATTTATAACCGTGCTTTCTCCTCTGCCGAGGTTGGGCAGCTTTACCAGAATGAGGCCGGCACTCTCGACACCGACGGAGACGGACTGACCGATGCGTGGGAGAGGGGATATGGTCGATATCAGATCGTCTCCGGAAACTTTACCTGGGAGCAGGCCAAGGCGAATGCGGAAAGCAGGAAAGTTTATCTGAATCCTGAGAACGCGGAGTACTTGGCGGCCCTCAGAGCGTATCAAGTTGCAGTACAAGCAAGAGCTGCTGCTGAAGCTCAGGCTCAGGCCGAGTTGGCAGCTGCACAGGCTGCGTTGGCAGCTGCACAGGCAGCATTAGCGAATGCGGAAGCAGTTAAATTGGAAGCGGATCGTGCGGCAGCGGATGCTCAAAACTTCGGGGATGACATGGCTAAGGCGGCAAGTCTTGCTGCTGCGAATATTGCTACTGCAGATGCCGCAGCGAAGCAGGCTGCAGCTCAGGCGGCCGCTTATGTGGTGGCCGTTGCGAATGCTAATGCTTCTCAATTTCCAGTTCTTTCGCCGCCTATACACCCAACAGTCGCCCAGACTGGAGAGGTATTTGGGCATTTGGCGACATTTACAAGTGCTAGTGAAAGGGAGATGGTCTATGGGGCCTCCTCTGATCTCACCTCCGGGGCAATTCGTCCGTGGTTGGGTGGTACAGATAAGAATTCTGAAGGAAACTGGCGTTGGATCACGGGTGAAGTTTGGGATTATAACTACTGGTACCCACAAGAGCCGAGTAACTATTCCAATTCACAACATTACCTTTGGTCGGGATGGGGTACTGCCTCAGAACAGAAATGGGATGACTGGTACCTGACTTCAGAAAGCATTACTCCAGGTGAGTCGGGGCCGAATGGATATATTGTCGAATATGGCTACCCAACCGATCCGACTAACGCCGACACAGACGGTGACGGGGTGAATGATAAGGAGGAAACCTTGGCCGGGACCGATCCGAATGATGCCCAGAAATTTCCCACTGCTCCTTCGGGCAACGCCTACGTATCGGTCTTCCGTGATTTTGATGCCAAGCTGGAACCAGGGGTTTGGCATGGTTGGATGTTGGCCCCTACCTCCACTGACTGTGCGTACGTAGCCAAAGTAACGCCCCTTCCGCATGAGACAGGATCTGCCTTGATTGATAAGGTCGTGATCCAATCCGAATGGAACGGCACCGCTTGGTACGATGTGTTGAGAATCACGGCTCCAGCGAACCAAGGACAAGATCTGGACGTGCGTGTGCGAGTATTCAAGGTTTCCGGTAATTCCGGCACGACACCAAACGATGCCGCAGTGATCCGTTCTCATGCCGCCTTCCCGGCCAACTTGGAGCCAGGGATTTGGCACGGATGGGTATTAGGCAATACACGGACCGATGCCGCTTATCTGGTTAAGGTCACGCCTGACTCGGGGGCCATCAATCGCTCGGTTTTGCTGGAGAAAGTTGTTGTGCAGTCAGAATACAATGGGTCGATTTGGCAGGATGTTGTGCGGATTATGTCTCCTGCCAGCCAAGCGACTTTACCGGTGCAGGTGCGGGTCTTTCAGGTGGCTCCGCGGCAACCCGACGACAATCCGGGCACTCTCGCAAGCATTTCTCAGGTACGCTCGATGACTGCAAGTTTTGATCCGGGCATCTGGCACGGTTATGCCTTGGCTCAGGCATCGTCCGACCGGGCTTATGTTTCCAAGATTACTCCACTGCCGTCTGAGTTTTTGGCTCCCCCTCTCGAAAAAGTGGTCTTTCAATCGGAATGGAACGGGACGGTCTGGAACGATGTCCTGAGGGTGATGTCTCCTGCGAACTCCGCACCGTGGGAGGGGCACATCAGCGTATTTGAGGTCACGCCTGCGCTTACTGATATCGAAGCACCTGCCATCACCCTGATCGGAGCCAACCCGCTGGAAATATACAAGGGAGCGACCTTCGCCGATCCGGGGGCCCTAGTGACGGACAATAAAGATGTTGCGCGAACAATCAGCGGTAGTGGGACGGTCAACACGGCGACGGTAGGCACCTACACAGTGACATATACGGCCACCGATGCGGCGGGGAATCTGGCGTTGCCTGTCACGAGGACAGTTAATGTGGTGCTGGATCCTGCGGCCGACGAGGACGGAGATGGCATCAGTAACGGCGGGGAGATTTCAGGCGGGACGAATCCGTACCAGAGAGATTCCGACGGGGATGGGGTGAACGATCCAGTGGAACTAGCTGATGGTACGAATCCGAACGATGCAAACTCTTACAACAATCTCAACAAGGGTTTGATGGCTTACTATCCATTCAATGGGAATGCGAAGGATGAAAGTGGGAATGGGTATCATGCAACGACAACAGGAGATCCGGGTGGTGCCCTGAACGCTGTCGCTCTAACTCACGACCGGCTGGGAGTTGGCGATCGGGCTTATCATTTTCCTGGTAGAATAAGATGGACTGCATGGGATCCAATTTTATCGAACTACACCTCATCTTGGATGTCGGTGCCCGGAACTGGTAGCCGATTAAGCAATCTAACAAGCTTTACGCTCAGTTGCTGGATCAAATTATATGATCCGATCAATGATTATGGGCCAACGAGGATTTTGACTAATGAGGGAGATGACTATTCAGGAATTCGAGGGCTGGGATTATATTATAATAGGAATTCTGGTTTTGGTTTTGGGGTTGGTTGGGGAGGAGGAGGGGAAACGCCCACTTGGAGCGGGGCGCCTCTTCAAGCCGGAAGATATTATCACGTTACGGCAACGTACGATGGGGCGCGGGCCGCGATGTATGTAGATGGTCAGTTGGCTGCTTCGCAAAACGTTACCTATCCATTGCAAAGTATCAAAGATCTTAGTATTGGCCGTCATGTGCAGGGCCCTATTTCCAACCCCCCTGGATTCACTGGTGAAATTGTGGCGGACCTCGATGAGATTCGCATCTATGACCGAGCGCTGAATGCTTCAGAGGTTTCCCAGCTAGGAGGGCAAAATCAGCCTACCTTCACTCAGACGGGCTCGATGTCGACTTCTCGCTATAACCACACGGCTACGAGACTGAATGACGGTCGGGTGTTGGTGGTGGGAGGGTACGATGGATCCAATTATCCCATGGCGAGTGCTGAAATTTATAATCCTTCGACCGGGAGCTGGTCGAGTACGGGGGGATTGCGTTATGCCCGCACTGACCATCAGGCTGTATTGCTCAACAGTGGAAAGGTTCTGGTCTTTGGAGGATTTAACGTCCTGACCGAAGAGTCTTTGTCGACAGCAGAGCTTTACGATCCAAGCACCGGCGTATGGACTACCACGGGTCCAATGGCTTTCGGACGTAGGCTTTTTGCATCGACCATGCTTGCTGATGGCAAAGTGTTCGCGGTCGGAGGTTACTTGGGTAGTCAGAACCTGGCCTCGGCTGAAAAATACGATCCTGCCACTGGCACTTGGTCCTCTGTAGGCAACATGCTCACGCCCCGACGCAATCACACAGCAACTACTTTAAATGATGGAAAGGTCCTAGTGGTGGGCGGGGGGACAGGTTCGGATTCTACCGGTTTCCAAAGCCTCTCTTCAGCCGAAATTTATAATCCTCTTAGTAATCAGTGGTCGCAGACAGGATCCCTACATACCCACCGCGAAAACCATAAGGCCACGTTACTGCCAAATGGCTGCGTTCTGGTGGCTGCGGGAGGGCAAAACAATAGTTCCAATTTCCTCTCCAGTGCTGAGATCTACGACCCTGGGCAAGGGGTCTGGTCGCAGGCCGGAAGCATAGCCGTTACTCGGCAAGAGCATGCAGCAACCTTATTGGCAGACGGGCGTGTTTTGGTGACGGGTGGCTGTGGTTGGGATGGAGTGACTCCCACGGCTGGAATCTTTTCCTCGTCTTCGGGATCATGGGTTACAACTCCACCCATGCTGCAATCCCGAGGTCTTCACACTGCGACTCTATTGAGCAATCAACAGGTTTTGGTTGTGGGAGGAAGGCAGGGAAACAGCGGTCCTTATCTTGCTACAACCGAACTCTACGGTGTGCCTGGTGAGCCTACCGGCACTGCGCCTGTCATCACCTCGACCAACTCCTTGCTCGGGCAGGTGGGTGTGCCACTGGAGTATTCGGTGACCGCGACAGGAACGGCCCCGATCAACTTCACCGCCTCCAATCTTCCCACTGGCCTGAACATCGCCTCCAACGGTCTGATTAGCGGTACACCAACCACGGCGGGGAGCGGGACGGCAACAATCACCGCATCTAACGCCTATGGAACTGTGAGTGGTAGTCTGGCCTGGACCATTGCACCTAAGACCCTGCTTACCATCTCTGGAGCTAGCGTGATGGGGAAGATTTACGACGGGAACAGAACGGCGAACGTCGACTTTAGCTTGGTGGAGTTGGAGGGGGTGAGTGGTGGACATGATGTGCAACTGGTGACCGACAGTGCAGTTGCGGCGTACGAGAGTGCCTCTGTTGGGGTTGGTAAGAGCGTGAGTGTGACGGGATTGAGTTTGAGTGGAGTGGATGCAGGGAGGTACGAGATAGGAGCGGTGCTGCTGCTTAGCGGGGATATTATTAAGAGGAATCTGACGATCGGTAACCTCACTGTGCTGGAGAGAAGATTCGACGGAGGCTTTGAGGCGCCGCTGAACTGGAGCAACCATTTGGTCAGCGGGTATGCGACCAACGAGGGAAGCAACCAGGTGTATGTGGCAATACCCTATGCACGGGGCAAGTACGGCAACGCGGGAGTGGGGACCAACAAGCCGGTGATCGGGCCGTTGGATACGCCGGTGCTGGGGGGCAGTGGGAAAGATAATTACCAGTTGGTGTTTCCGACCAACCTGAGCGGGACGGTGCTTAAGGGTTGGGCAGGGATCGAGATCCAGCTGACCAACCAGGTATACGGCAGGACGAATCGGGAGGTAACGGTGGCCACAACCAACCTTGTGCGAACCAACCTGGTCCTGCAGGTGGTCTACGAGGGGACCAACGGGACGGTCTACGGGCCTAGCACCAATGTGGGTCCAGTCGACGCGGGTATATACCGTGTGGTGGCGAGGGTGGCGGAGACGGACGATACGTATGAGGGGCAGACCAATGGGTTGCTGACGATCAGCAGGAAGGCGGCGGTGATAGCGGCTGGGAGTGACACGATCCGGGCTGGGACGGCGTTTAACTCCAACAACTACAGTAGCAGTGGATTTTTGAGTGGGGATGTACTGAGTGGGAGTTTGGTGACGCACTTGAGGAGTGTGA
>CANESK010000052.1 GCA_947441075.1 Verrucomicrobia subdivision 6 bacterium | reverse complement strand
GGGGGAGAAAGCGGATTGGATTATAAACATTCAAGGCGACGAACCCTTAATCAATGGCTCTTTTTTAAACAACCTAGTCGACGGCTTAAACCCATCCTTCGGCATGGCTACGGTGGCTACGCCCCTACCCTTGCCGAACGACCTCGCAAGACCCGATATCGTAAAGGTTGCCTTCGATCCCACCGGTAAGGCGCTCGGATTCCGACGAGAAGTGCCGTCAGCGGAGGCCTCCCAATGGTCTCACCAGCACGTGGGAGTTTATGCCTACCAACCGGTCACCTTGAAGGAATTCATCAGCCTACCTCCCAGCGAAGGGGAAATACGGGAAAGACTTGAACAGCTGCGAGCACTAGAGAACGGGATTGCGATTCAAGTTCTGCCGCTTACCTTCATATCCGTTGGTGTGGACACGCCGGGGGACGTGCCACGCGCGGAACGAGCCCTGGCAGACCGCGCCAAAAGTGTCTCTATATGAAATATATATTCATAACCGGCGGCGTAATCAGTTCCTTAGGAAAGGGACTGACCGCTGCCGCCCTAGGAACAGTTCTTGAGAGGCGTGGCCTAAAGGTTGGCCTAATGAAATTTGATCCCTACCTCAACGTAGATCCTGGGACGATGAGCCCCTATCAGCACGGCGAAGTGTATGTTTTAGAAGACGGAGCCGAGACCGACTTGGACCTCGGGCACTACGAACGATTTACCTCTTGCCACTTGACGCGGAGACACAACTTAACTGCAGGCCAAGTCTACGAAGAAGTTTTACGTAAAGAGCGACGGGGTGATTATCTTGGCAAAACAGTCCAAGTCATTCCCCACGTGACCAACGAAATTAAGAATCGGTTGAATCATATGGGGCAACATGAGGACTGCGATATTCTGATCACGGAGATCGGCGGCACGACTGGGGATATCGAAGGACTACCCTTCCTCGAAGCACTTCGCCAGTTCGCGCTTGAAAAAGGACCTGGCCAATGCCTTTTTATCCACGTCACTCTGGTTCCTTTTATCAAAGCGGCTGGAGAACTAAAATCAAAGCCCACTCAGCAAAGTGTGGCGAAGTTAAGAGAGATTGGCATCCAACCTCAGATTCTCGTTTGTCGCAGCGAACACCCCATCGACCTAGAAACCCGTCAAAAGATTTCCAATTTCTGCAACGTTTCAGTAGATGCAGTCATCGAAGAACAAGACGTGAAACATACAATTTACGAGGTTCCCCTCATGTTGCACCGCGAGAGACTCGACGAGCTTGTTCTTTTGCACTTAGGCCTAAAAGCACCCCCTGCCGATCTAAAGGATTGGGAGAAACTTGTGGGACGAATGATTTCGCCCAAACATCGGGTTAAGGTGGCCATGGTTGGGAAGTACCTTGGAGTGCCCGATGCCTACAAAAGCGTTACGGAAGCTCTTTTCCATGCTGCCTCGGGCGAAGATACCGGCGTGGATCTAATGAAAATAGATGCGGAGGAGATTGAAAAACAGGGAGCAGAAGCTTTTCTTAAAGGAGTAGACGGGGTCCTTGTCCCTGGCGGATTCGGGGAGCGCGGAATAGAAGGTAAAATTGCCGCCGTGCAATATGCGAGGGAGAAAAAGATCCCTTATCTTGGCCTCTGCCTTGGGATGCAGGTGGCAGTAATCGAGTTCGCCCGAAGCCTCGCAGGTCTTAAGAAGGCTCACAGTTCTGAGTTCGACCCTCAAACCAAAGACCCCGTGATCACTCTTCTGCCTGGGCAAAGCGCCAACGGAGATAAAGGAGCTACCATGCGACTCGGTAGTTATCTTTGTCAGTTAACCGCGGGCTCCCTCGCTCATAAAGCCTACGGTAAAAATGAGATCAAGGAGCGCCACCGCCACCGCTACGAGTTTAATAATCTTCATCGCGAGACACTAGAAAAAGCTGGTCTCCGCATCAGCGGCATTCACCCAAAAGGCAACTTAGTCGAATGCATCGAGATTCCAGATCACCCCTGGTTCGTCGCTTGCCAATTTCACCCCGAATTTCGCTCGAAGCCAGATGCCCCTCACCCACTCTTCCGCGGCTTTGCTCAGGCCGCTCACCTCCATGCCCAAGCCAATTAAATCTAAATTTCTCTTAATCGGAGGCCCTTGCGTTCTCGAATCACGCGCCACCTCTCTTCTTATCGGGCGTACCCTGCGCGATCTCTGCCAAGAGCTTGGTTGGGACTATGTCTTTAAGGCGAGCTACGATAAAGCTAACCGTACCTCGATCACCTCCCCTCGCGGGCCAGGATTCAAAAAAGGCCTCCAAGAACTGACCACACTACGAAAAATCCTCAAGGTCCCTGTTCTCACCGATGTCCACACCGCCGAGGAGGCCAGGCAGGCTGGGCGGGTGGTGGATATCTTGCAAATTCCAGCTTTTCTCTGCCGACAGACCGACCTGCTTCTCGCGGCGGCTCGCACCGGGAAAGGGGTCAGTGTCAAAAAAGGCCAGTTTCTTGCTCCTACCGCAGTCAATTCAGTCATGGAGAAACTTCGTCGCGGCGGATGTCGTAATGCCTGGATTACTGAACGAGGAACAACTTTTGGCCATGGGGATCTCGTGGTGGATATGCGGGGCTTGGCCACGATGAAAGATCATGGCCATCGGGTCATTTTCGATGCGACTCATTCTGTGCAGCGACCCGCAGGCGGCAACATTACACGAGGCGAAGCCCATTTTATTCCAGCTCTAGCACGAGCCGCCGTTGCGGTGGGTATCGATGGGCTCTTTATCGAGGTTCATCCGCATCCCAAAAAAGCCCTCTCCGATAAAGAAAGCATGCTCCCATTGAGCCAGGCCGACAGACTCTTCCGTCAGATCAATCGGATTTTATATGCAATTTCCTAAAGCTGTTTTTATCTACATCTTTCTAAGTGGAGTCCTACCTCTATCCGCTGCCAATGGACCCGAGTTCCCTATTGGCTCAGTTATTCAGAACTTCGCCCTCCCACAGACCGACGCCAGCGGCAGGAAAACAGCAGTCGTCCACGGGAAACGCGCTACCGTTGTCAGCCCAAATCAGCTCAAAATAGAGGATCTGAAGGTGGAACTCTTCAACGCGGAAGGTTCTATCGAGACCACCATCACTGCTACCAGAAGCGATTTTTGGCGTAAGGAGAACCGCCTGACAACCGACAGCGGCATTATAGTCAAACGCCCCACTCTCCTTATCTCCTCCAACGGGATCGATTGGAACGTCGCCGAATCGAATGGGACCCTTTATAATCGTGTCCGCGTGGTTCTCTCAAGTTCAGCTCCATGAAATTCTTCTTTCTTACTCTTCTTCTAGCGGGATCGTGGCTCTATAGCGAAGAGGCCACTCCGGCCCCTGCGAATCCTGCCGCCACAACTGGCGGACTAACCACAATCACCAGTGATTCTCTCGATCTTAATCTTGGCAAAGCGAACGGCAAAAAACAGGGACTCTTTCGTGGCAATGTGACGGTCGACGAACCACGCTTCACCATGACTGCGAAAGAAATGACTGTTTTCTTCGCCGAGAACGACGCAGTTCAGTCCCTCGAGGCAAGGGACGATGTCATCATCAAGCGGAAAGATGGTTCCTCCGAAACCTCGAGCGAAAAAGCCGTCTACGAGGTGGCGGACAAAAAGCTCATCCTCCTAAAAGTTACCCGTCAACCCAAGGTCACCACCAGTGACAAGAAAATCGTCAAAGCCGATAAAATCATCATCTATCCAGAAGATGATAAAATGACTACCGAAGGAAAAAGCTCGGTCGAGCTTAAGGCCCCCTGAACACCCCCCTTCCCACCGCAGAGCCACTTACCGGGGAACCCATCCTTTCTTGCGATGGTCTAGTCAAACGATATGGGGATCGGAATGTGGTCAATGGAGTAAATCTAAATATTCGCGCAGGCGAAGTCGTGGGACTACTCGGCCCAAACGGTGCCGGAAAAACCACCAGTTTTTATATGCTGGTAGGCCTTGTCCGACCTACCGCAGGTTCAATTACCTTTGCGGGAGAAGACGTCACTGGCATGCCAATGTACCGACGCGCCCGACGTGGAATTGGTTACCTTCCTCAGGAAGAGTCGATTTTTCGGCGTCTAACCGTAGAGGAAAACCTCATGGCAATTCTTGAGACACTTCCGATCACCGATCAAGAGCGAAAAGAACGCTGCCAAGAACTTCTGGTCGAACTGGGCCTTGATGCCTTAGTCAAAAGTGTCGCCATCCAGCTTTCAGGTGGTGAGAAGCGCCGACTAGCCATTGCCCGTTGTCTCGTTACCCGCCCGAGCGTTCTACTACTCGATGAGCCTTTTAGCGGCGTCGATCCGCTCGCCGTATACGATATTCAGCAAATTATCCTCACCATGCGGAGGAAAGGAATCGCAGTGCTCATCACCGACCACAATGTTCGGGAAACACTTTCCATCGTCAGTCGTGCCTACTTAATTTGTGAAGGCAAGGTGGAGAGCGAGGGAAATGCGGAGTTTCTAATCAATGATCCTGTGGCCCGCGGTCTTTACCTTGGACCACGGTTTTCCATGTAACCGATCGGATCTACTTTCAAATCCCTATCCCTTCCCTTCCAAGATGAGATCAAGGACTTCTTCTGGATTTGCTGCGCGAAGGACAGGCCTCCCTACCACCACACGACTAGCTCCCTCGCCAAGTGCTTCCCCAACTGTTTTCGATCGCGCCTGGTCATCCGTCTTTGTCCCAGGAGGCCGAACCCCTGGTGTAACAATCTCCCCGACTTTGCCCCATGCTGCCCGCTCCTTTTTTGCCTCGTGGGGACTACAGACAATTCCCGATAAGCCAGCCTCCCTAGCCAACCCCGATAAACGCTCAACCGTTCCAGCCACCCCACCCGTCCATCCTGCGGCGCTGACATCCGCCTCCGCTAAACTAGTCAGTAGGGTGATCCCCAGTACCTTCGTTTCAGTCGGAGCTGCGGCCACCGCTGCCTGCATCATCCCCCGACCTCCAGAAGCATGGACAGTAAGAAACCGAGGGCGCCAGTGCGCAACCGCCGCCACCGCTTGTCCCACCGTATTAGGTATATCGTGAAACTTAAGATCCAAAAAAATAGGGACTTCCAGTTTTTGCAACCCAGACAAAACTTCGCTCCCTCCTCGCAGGTAGAGCTGCAGGCCCACTTTAAATGTCCCAACCCGACTTTTGAGGCGATGCGCCCATTGCAACGCCTCTTTGGCCGTATCTACATCCAAGGCAAGGATCAGCTGATCAGAAGTCACCTCCACCATCTAATCGGGATCAGTCATCCATGACAATCCGCGCCTACGCTAAAATCAATTTAGCCCTTCGACTCCAGAAACGTCGTTCCGACGGCTTTCACCCCATCGATACTTTTTTTATTCGCGTCGACATCGCCGACAATCTGAATGCGGAGTTAACCACCGACGCGAAGCTGTCCCTACAAATCGAGGGAGACAACCAGCTCTCGACAGGATCAGATAATCTTGTTTTACGTGCTGCCCGAGCCTTGCAAACCCACGCGCCAACCCTCGGGGCCCACCTCCGACTCAAAAAAGTCATTCCCCAAGGGGCAGGACTTGGAGGCGGAAGTAGTGACGCCGCTGCCACCCTCTGCCTTCTTCGAAAAATTTGGTCTCTTCCACTGACCGATGCCGAACTGAGCAAGATCGGAGCAGAGCTAGGAAGTGATGTACCCTTTTTTTTACAGCCCTATGCGGCGCGCGCTACAGGTCGAGGTGAAATCCTTCAACCTGTCCACTTGAGCCACCTCCCCTGGGCTGTCCTACTCCATCCAGGCTTTGCTTCACCCACCGCACTTGCCTACGCACGCTATGCCCAGAATCCTCAAGCCGGATCCGAAGGCCCAATCCTACATTTACAATCGCTCGACGGCCAAGATTACGAAATTTGTCCGCGGAACGATCTCGAACCTGCGGTCGAAGGAAAGTTCCTCTGGATATCCTCCGCTCGCGAGTGGCTTGAGAAACAGCCCTCGGTCCTCGCGGCGCGGATGAGTGGAAGCGGATCAACTGTCTTTGGTCTCTTTTCTAGAAAAGAAGAGGCAGAAAATGTTGCCCAGCGGGCCCGTGAATTTTTTGGGACAGAAACGTGGATTCAATTCACCCGCCTCCTAGGCGGTCACGAATGAATTTAGCGAAGCTTGAGCGAGATCCGGGATTTGATCCGCGCGGAACGATTCCGATGGATAGCTTTCCCTTTTGCCGCTCGGTCCAAGCAACGTTGCAGTTCAGGGAAGAGTTTAAGCGCTTCATCTTTTTTCCCAGCGGTAATCAGCGAAAGAAGCTTTTTCTGTGCCAATCGAGCGTTATCCAAAAGACGACGATTCACCACCCGACGCCGAAGGGAGGCTCGGGCTTGTTTTGCAGCAGAAGCAGTGTTGGCCATAACCTCAAATCCTGCCCGAAGCTGGGGGGGGGCGTCAATCCATGAACTTACTTCGCCTCTTCCTTTCCCTCATGCTCTGGCCAGGTATTTGCGCCACCGCGCTTTTCCTCCACCGATTGATTCTTGGGGCTTGGGCAAATCCCAGCTTCCCTTGGATGGGTTCAGCTGCTTTTGGCTCAGGCCTGCTTGCGGCTTGGGCTGCATTTTTCTTTCTTCCGCGCCCGCGTGGTCTTTACGTCCTCGGACATGAACTTACCCACGCCATCGCTGTCTGGTGTAGCGGAGGCCGAGTTCACTCCCTCCACGTTGGCGACCAAGGAGGCAAAGTCGTCGCCGACCGCGTTTCCCCCTGGATTAGTTTGGCCCCCTACATTTTTCCCTTTTATCCGTTGGGAGCGGGAATTCTATGGTTGGCAGGGACACGCTGCTGGCCCAATGCCGCTCACTATCCCATACCCTTTTTGGGAATTTGGGGGGCAATCTGGGGCTACCACTATGCCTTTACCTTGGCCCTTATCCCCACCCGCCAACCCGATTTTCTCGTCTACGGCCGAATCTTTTCTTTAACCCTCATTGCCCTAGGTAACCTTCTTGTAGCCGCCCTGCTCACTTGGGCCGCTTTTCGACCCACCCCCGCTAGCCAAACCCTCATTCTTCTCGGCTCAGAATGGGCATGGACCTATACGCAAATCGTTCATTGGCTCTCAGGGCTACTCTTGCGCTACCTACCCCATCCCGCCTAAATTCATCTGCTCGTGCTCGTCTCCGATCTCATCTCTGAAGGCAATCTGATGCCCGACCTCCAAGCAGAGGACAAAAAAAGCGCTTATTCTCTTATGCTTCAACATCTTGCAAATAAAGGAATTATCTTGAAAGACCTGATTCCTTCAAGTCTGCAGGCGTTGCAGATTCGTGAAGATAAAATGACCACCGCCATGGGCGGAGGGTTTGCCCTGCCCCACGCCACAATTCCAAAACTGCCATCTCTCTGCACTCTTCTCGCCCGTAGCCCCAAAGGGGTCCCCTGTGAAGCAATGGACGGCAAGCTCGTTACTATTTTTTTTCTTATTCTCGTTCCGCCCGATCAAAATCAGACTCACCTACAAACTCTCGCCACCGTGGCCAAATTCTTTAATCGGCGCGGTATTAAATCAAAGATCCTCCAAGCCCCCGGTTCAGCAGAAATCCTCGAACTCCTCCGAGCTCTCTAATGTCTCTGCGTGCTGAACTCGAAACGCGGGTCCAATCCTGGGCCAGCGCGAACTTTCCCACCATCGGCCAAGGACCTTGGATCCGAACATGTGCCGATGCCCGTCATGGCCACTTTCAAACTCACCTGCCCATGGTTGCGGCAAAGCAGACCGGTGGGAATCCACGTGAAATCGCCGCCCGCCTCGCTGAAGAGTGCTTGCCCCCTATCGATTGGGAAAAACCCAGCGTCGCAGGAGCTGGTTTCGTCAACTACCGAGCCACACCCCAAGCCGTCGCTCAAGCCGCGCAAAACCTTCGCGCGGATCCATCCCTTGGAGTTGAGCCAGATCCTCAACCTGAAACTATCGTGGTCGACTTTAGCTCTCCCAATATCGCTAAATCCATGCACGTCGGCCATATTCGCTCTACCCTTCTCGGAGATACTCTCGCCCGTCTGCTCAAACGACTAGGGCATCGGGTCATCCGCATCAATCATCTCGGGGATTGGGGCACTCAATTCGGCAAACTCCTCCTCGCCTACAGGGCCGCAGGTCGCCCCGAAATCTCTTCCACCAACGCCATCCAACAGCTCGAAGAGTTTTATAAACAAGGTCACCAGGAAGCAGAATCCGACCCCTTAAAAATGGATCAAGCCCGCGCTGAACTTGCCGCCCTGCAGTCAGGAGACCCAGAGCGAATGCGTGATTGGAAACTCTTTTGTGCGCGCTCCTCCGAACACTTCCGCGAAATCTACCAGCGCCTCGGGGTAACCTTCGACCTTGAAAAAGGGGAAAGCTCCTACCACGAGGAACTTCCCGGCATTGTCGAAGAACTTCTCCGCCTCAAAATAGCCGAAAATAGTCAGGGTGCTGTGGTTATTTCTAACCCCTCTGTAGCCGAAGAGCCTTTTCTTATCCGAAAATCGGACGGGGCTTTCCTCTATGGAACAACCGATTTAGCCGCCCTGCGCTCTCGCCTTCGCGATCTTCATGCCGACCGAATTCTCTATGTTACCGATGGTCGACAGCAACTCCACTTTCGCTGGCTATTCGACACGGCCCAGCGATGGGCTCAAAAAGTCGCCCTAGAACACGTTTGGTTCGGAACCATTCTTGGCCCCGACCGAAAACCGCTCAAAAGCCGCGATGGCACGCCCCTCAAACTCGTCGATCTCCTGGCTGAAGCAAAAGAACGAGCCAAGAAGATCCTCTTAGAAAAGAGACCCGACCTCGCTCCCCACCTTCTCGAATCCAAAGCTGAGCTCCTTGGTATCGCCAGCCTCAAATATGCGGATCAGTTGCCCGGGCGTAACCTGGACTATGTTTTCACTTGGGAAAAGCTCCTGGCTTTTGATGGAAACACCGCCCCCTACATCCTGAATGCTTACGTGCGCACCCGAGCGATTTTGCGTAAAGCAGAAATTACCTCCACTCCACTCCACCCCATCCAGCTCGAGGAAAAAGCCGAAGAAGAGTTGGCTCGCCAACTTCTACTTTACGGGGATGCCGTTACCCTCGCCGCCAGTGATCGCCGCCCACACCATCTCTGTGGTTATCTCTTCGAAACCGCTAGTATGTATCATCGGTTTTATGAGGCCTGCCCCGTCCTTAAGGCCTCCTCCCCTATCCTGCGCGATTCACGCCTAACCCTTGCTGGGCTAACCGGCGATATTCTCAAAGATGGCCTGGGTCTACTTGGCATTCCCACTCTCGAAGAAATGTGACCTAGACCAACTGCCCGCTTCTCAGGGAAGAGTTGACCCTCCGCGCCAAAGAAATGGCTTACTTATCGATCCGGTCCGCATCGCCCCAGAGATTTTCTAGACGATAAAAGTTGCGCCGTGCGGAGTGCATCACATGAACCAAAACATCTCCGTAATCCAAAATAATCCACTGACTAGCGGAGTTTCCTGAAATTCGATAAGGCTTGCGGCCACCCGCCTCCTCTACGCCGCGATCAATTTCACCCGCGATTGCCTTGAGATGAGGCTCATTATCACCAGAAACGACCAGAAAAAAATCAGCAGGACCGCCCACTTTTCGTAAGTCAAGAATCACAGGGTCTTTTGCCTTCTTCTCGGCCGAGGACTCCCGACAAAGTCGGGCCAACTCCACCCCGCCCACACTCATCGGTAAACCCTACTTCGTCGCAGGGACCTCTCCACTGATGGCAGAAGCAAGCCCCTTACCGAAAGCCCGCGCTGCAAACGCCCACGGATATCCGTAGCCGAGATATCAAGACGAAGAGGAATCGACTGCATTTTCATACGAGCAAGAGGCTGGGCTATTTCGGGACGGGGAAACACCAGAAACTTCACCAGACCGCCTAGCTCCTCGTAGTTCTTCCAGCGTGGCAGTGTGGACCATTGATCAGAACCTAATATCCAGTACAGCTCCCCCTTCGGTTCTAGGGTCTTCCAGCGGCGAGCAGCCTCAACTGAATAGGACGGCCCCTGCCGATCAACCTCCCACGAAGAGACCTTAGCCCAATTTTCCCCTTTCAAACCCGAACGCAACCAGCTCAACCGCGCCCGATCAGACGCAATCGGATGCGCCGATTTCAAGGGAGATTGAGAACAAGGCAGAAAGATAACCTCATCCAGAGAAAACTTCTCGCGAGCCGCGAGGGCGATGAGGTAGTGACCAACATGAAACGGGTCAAATGTCCCGCCGAACAGAGCCGTCTTCCGCCTCAGAAAATGCTCCGATCCACCTGAATTTTGTCGTTCGGTCGCAGTCGAATGTCGCGCCCCTGATCACTCTGAATCTCCTTCGCGTTAAACTCCTGCGTCACTCCATTTTGTGTCAATCGCACTTTCCTTCGATTCGCGAAATCAGTGAAGCCCCCGCAAGCAGCCACTGCGCCCATCGCGGTCAAATCTTTGGTATAGGGAACCCGCATGGGAGACCGAACCTCACCCGTCACGTCGACAAACCTCTGCTCCTTCAAATCCACCGTTACGTTTGGATTCGTAAATATTTCATTCTTGATGTAGGTCGATTCAATTAACTTTTTCAAAGTAACCGTGGTGTTGTTGGCGGCGGCCAGACTTCCTATGTGGGGCATAGATATTTTGCCTGCTTCATCAATTTTCACCTCGAAAATCCCCTGATCTGCTGTCGGCACCCCCGTGAGGCGAATAATTAAAGTGTCCCCCCCTCGCAAGAGATCGCTGATATCATCCGAAGAAGTACCCGAGATTGCACTGGCCGGGACAATCCCTGACATCGGGTCGGGGAGTACCACCGCGGGTGCACCAGTCGGCGCGATTGGATTTTCTACGGTCCGGTTGGTATCAAATGCTGATCCACCTCCTAAATTAAGCGATTGAGCCAAAGCCATGGTCGACATCATCATCACCGCAAAAAGCGGTCCTAGAATCAGTTTCATGGAAGCACTAAAATAGATCCTCGTCCTTCGGGGGACGCACATAAGTAACCCTTGGCGCTGGCACAATTGTCTCCGCAACTTCGCTGGGGGACATTTCCACTTCAGCCACCGAAATTGCTTCCTCACTATGGTTCTCGTGGTTCGTTCCGCTGACAGGAGCGACTACGGCGATCTCTTGAGCAGGAGCCACCTCCGACTTTTTCCGAGCTCTCGGCGCCCGCTTTTTATAACCATACTGGGTCGAGTATCCCGCATAGTAGTAATAGTTGTCGTCGGTCTTGATGTTTACATTATTCAAGATAACCCCGAAAAGTTTGCCACCCACCTCTTCGATAACCCGCTTGGCCCGTTGAGAAACATTACGAGGATAGCGCCGATGCTGAATCAGAAGAAGAGTCACATCGACCTCCTGACTAACGACCGAGGCATCACTAATTCCGAGCACAGGAGGCGAATCCACCACGATGACATCGTAATTCACCCGACATATCTCCAAGAGGGAGGCAAAGCGGGCACGACTAAATCCTCCCAAGTCTTCAGGTCCGAGACTTCCCGCCGTCAGCATCTCCAAGTTCGGCACCGAGGTGGCTTGAATCAGCTCATCCAAAGAAGCCTGACCCGCAAGAAATTCCCCTAGCCCTAGGGTGTTCTCCAAATCGACGGCACCATGCATGGAAGGCCGCCGAATATCAGCGTCAATAACTAGCACCTTCATCCCACTCTGAGCACACACCCAACCTAAATTAAAGGAGGTAGTTGATTTTCCTTCTCCGGGTCCGCCACTGAGCACAGTAATCGAGCGCGCAACTTCCCTCGATCCGGTAAGATTCAGTTTTGCGCAAAGGATTCTATACCCCTCAGTAAATCGAGAGTTTGGATCATCTTTCGTTAAGAATTTTGCCCCCTTAGGAATAACTGCGAGAACGCTGATTCCTAAATGACGCTCGACGTCATCCATCGTCTTAATACTCGTATCCAAATACTCAATGAAAAAGGCCAAACTCAATCCAAGGACTAGTCCTACCACCAAACTCAGAGAAAGATTCAGCTTCATATTCGGCTTGATCGGCCTTACCCCAGGCTCTGCTCGGTTAATAATCTGCACCGGTCGAGTCTCAATTCTGGACTCCACCGACTGCTGGCGGTAGCGGGAGGTTAAGACGTCCAAGAGCTGGCTCTGCGTTTCAAAATCACGTCGTGCCTCGTTGTATGGTGCTAACCGGTCGGTGCGATCCTCCCGCAGTTGCG
>CANESK010000051.1 GCA_947441075.1 Verrucomicrobia subdivision 6 bacterium | reverse complement strand
TTTTTTTCACCTCGGCGGGATTATACATCTCCTTTTTTCCCTCCCCTAGATCCCTCCTCATATTCGGATCGTCCTGAGCCACTCTTTCCCGCACGTGAATCAGGCGCCCCTGATACATCTGCTTAGTGCCATTCTCATTCTGAAAGGTACGACTTGCCCGAGAGGACCAATCTCCACTGCCTTTGTGAGCAATCTCCTTCTGCTCTAGATTCTCCCTCGCTTGCAAAGAGGACTTCCGCCCTTGAATAAAACTGGTGTTTTCGGTCTGATCCCATGATGAGGTGCCTTGAGTGCCTAGGGATGATTCTTTATTTGCTACGGCGGATCCGGATCGATCCCACATCGGAACCGAAGCCATACCTGATTCCCTACGATCTTCATAAAGTCGACCGTTCCTGAATTCCTTGCCAGCGGCATACTCCTTCTGATCGATCTGCTTCACATCCTTCATCTTGCCCGAAAGTGGGCTGATCTGATTCCCAGGCTTTTTCGGCCAGGAAGTATCAGCAAGGCCTTGCTGAGCGTTATTCATGGCACTGGCACTCTCTTGGGCTGGGAGCGGAGAAATTGAGAGAATCAGCAAAAACAAGCCAAGAGGCAAAGAAGGGCTCATCCACGTATTCCACTCCCTTCCGCCTCCCATGACCTTCGATTTTTTTTATTTTCTCACGCCCCTTGTCCACAACCCGTGAATGGCTTGGACCCCTGGGGTGTTGGGTCACAAGTCTGCCGATGGGTCCAGCGATAGAAAAGATTGGGTCCAGAAGGATTTGAACCTTCAACCAAGGGATTATGAGTCCCCTGCTCTAACCGTTGAGCTATGGACCCGACCCAGACGGGCGCCATCTTCCACCGCCTCCCGTCGAAACTCAACCTCCTCCTTTGAACTCCTTCCCAAAGACCCGACATAGAAAATCCTGCATGAGCTGGGTTTCACATAGTTCCCCGCGGGCCATAACAATTCCGTCTGGGCGCAACAGCGCATAACTCGGATGATCCTCCACCCCAAGCTCCTGACGAACTTTCCCATCCTCATCGACCCAGACCAACTCGCCACTCCTCGCTTCCGCTGGCTTCCCTGCCCCTTTATTTATCATCCACTGCCAATCGATTAAATCCGACCTTCGATCCATAACCTCGCGCATTCCCTGCGATCCAATTCCTAAATCTGGCATGACAAGAAAGACAATCTTACCCTTTGCAAAGAGGTCTGGGGTCCTACTTACTCGCTTTGTTGCCAAGTCGGAAAATGATAACGGGGGTACCCTTTCCCCAGGCTTAGCCCCCGCTACCACCTTTCCGGGAAGAACGATTGAACTGTGCGGATACCCCAAAGAAAGCTGACTCAATCGCATGGCCATCTTCGCCGCAAAACCCATCTTTGCCACAATCGGCAAAACCCATTCACGAATCCATACTCGTGGACCGTCCGTCGCAGTGATCAGTTTTGTCATTTGGTCCGTCATTCTCATGACTGAATTAATCACAGGCGTCCGCTCCTCCTCATAACTATCCAAAATCTCGTCCTGCGCATTTCCATGAATAACATGGGCCAACTTCCACCCAAGATTGAATGCATCGCCCAGTCCCATATTCATCCCCTGCCCACCTGCTGGACTATGAACATGGGCTGCATCTCCACACAGAAACACCCGCCCACCTCGTATATGCAACGTCCTTCGGTGCTGGATTCCAAATCCTGCTAACCACGACGGATCCCTAGCCCGAAGATGGCCGAGGTGATTCTTCTTCAAGATTTCCACTATTTCATTCATGGAAACCTCAGTTGTTGCAATCTGACCCCGCTGACGCAGCAGAACAATCCGCCAGATATTTTTCGGCAAGGGAAAGAAGAAAATCGGCCCATTGATCGATGTAAAGCCATGCAGCCAGTTCCGATCTAGTGCTGGATCCAAAACTAGATCCGCCAACAGCCAACTCTGATCATATCCTCCCCCTTGAAACTCCAAACCAGCAGCTTGCCGAACAGCACTATGCGATCCATCGCAACCCACCACATAGGAAGCTGCGATTTTCTCCGTACTCCCATCCATTCTCTCAAGAGTCGCCAAGACCCCCTGCTCATTCTGCACCATACTTACAAAACCCACTCCACGCTCAATCTCGACTCCCACTTTTCGAGCGTGATCCACCAAGATCATTTCCGTCTCGGTCTGAGGCAAAAGTAAAAAGAACAGAAATTCACTCGGTAATTCATTCATCGACGAACGAAAAGCCTCTTTTCGATCACGCCCATAAAAACAGATGCCCTTTGCCTTATGACCCGGGGCAGTAAACGCATTAGCAAGACCAAGCTGATCCATCATCTCCATCGTCCGAGGAAGCACTGCCAGGGCCCGAGAGTGCTCTGCAGGCGAAGTCAGCTTCTCAATCAAACGAACCCCGACCCCACGACGCGCCAACTCCGAGGCCAGCAGGAGTCCCGTCGGTCCAGCTCCCACCACGAGCACATCTACTTTTCTTGTCTCCGACATTCAAAAACTCTGCGCTGAAGGGAACGTTGGTAAATTACCAAAGTGAGCTAGTTCTTACATATGCCACCCAACCCCTCTCTTGCCCTACCTCGGAATCCCCATATTGCCATTGTGGGATCAGGTGCTCTGGGCCTCTACTACGGGGCCAAACTTGCCCATAGCGGTGTTCTTGTTTCCTTTCTGGCACGTCGTGATCTGGTCCATCTCCAACAAAAGGGTCTGCAGATTCGATGCACGGAGGGAGATTTCCATCTCCCACACCTCAAGGTCTACGCCGAACCCCAGCAGATTGGTCCGGTGGAACTAGTCATCGTCGCAATCAAAACCACCGCCAACGATTCGCTTGCGAAGCTACTACCACCTTTGATCGGTCCCGAAACGTCGGTCTGCACTTTACAAAATGGTCTGGGTAATGAGGAGTTGCTCGGCTCTATCGTCGGTCGGAACAGAATTCTTTGCGGTGTGTGTCACGTCTGCGTCTCGCGCCCGAGCCCAGGAGTTGCCTCAAACATGTCGGGCGGGAACATTCGCTTCTCCGATCTCACTGAAGGGGACACTCCTCGTGCTCAATCCATAGCTCAGCTTTTCGAACAAGCAGGTATCCGCTGTTCCGTTGCGCCCTCGGTCGGTTCGGCGCGATGGTACAAACTGGTTTGGAATGTTCCTTTCAACGGCTTGTCTATTGCCGAAGGCGGAATTGACACCGCTCAGATTCTGGCCAACCCGAAACTCCACGCCGCAACCCTCACCTTAATGAACGAAGTGATGGCGGCATCCACCGCCCTTGGCTTTCCCCAAGATCCCGAACATCCAAATCAGGAGATCGCTCGAACCCGGCAAATGGGAGCCTATCAACCATCCAGTCTGCTCGATTATCTAGCCAAAAAACCTGTCGAACTCGAAACGATCTGGGGCGAAGCCCTCAGGCAAGGAACCGCCGCTGGAGTCCCCATGCCGCAGCTAACCGAATTATACCAAAAACTAAAGCAACTGGTGCGGGTTTAAATCAGGCTTTCGCAATTTGCCGCAATAGCGCCTGATTCATTTTTGCCCCCTGCTCGAGATAACGAAGAGGGAAAGTCTCATCAGGTCCATGAGCTCGACAGTCGGGCTGGCTCAGCCCCACTAGCAAGGTCTCCACCCCCAACACATTTCGAATCACGCTAACGATTGGTATGGTTCCGCCTTCGAGTAAAAAGTGCACTTTTTTTCCTCCCCATGCTTCCCCGAGTGCCCGGACCGCCGCTGGGCCATAACCCTTTTTGGGGTCGCAGAAATAAGGGAACCCACCATGTTGCCGCGTGATTTTAATCTTCACCGTTTTGGGACAACGCTTCCTTAAATCTTTTTCAACCAAATCCGCTATCTCCTTTGGATTTTGATGGGGTACCAGACGAAAAGTTAATTTCGCCCATGCCTTACTTGGCAGAACCGTCTTGGGTCCTGGACCCTGATATCCGCCCGTGATCCCGTTAATCTCCGCCGTCGGTCTCATTCCAATTCTCTCGATCGCGGAAAAACCTGACTCACCACCCAAAGCTGGACTGCCCGCCTGTCTTCGCACCTCAGCATCTGGCACCCCCAAGGCTTTCGCTGCCATTCGTTCCCATCGCGCCGCATTTCTGACTTTTTTGTAAAATCCAGGAATCGCCACTTTACCCTTCTCGTCATGCAATCCGGCCAGCAGACGGGTCAGCACCGTAATCGGGTTGACCACCGCACCCCCATAAACGCCCGAGTGAAGATCGTGGGAGGGTCCAGTCAACTCCACCTGCAAAGCCGTAATCCCTCGCAGTCCATAGGTTAAGGTGGGCTTGTTCGGGCCTGCCATGTTCGTGTCGGAAATCACCGCAACATCACAGGCCAGATCCTTTTTACGCTTCCGTAAAACTGCTTCTAAATTATCGCTTCCCACTTCCTCCTCTCCTTCCACCACAAAAACCACATCAGTTTCCGGTCCGCCCCGTTGAATCGCTTCCGCCACTCCCATCATATGAGCAAAGATCTGTCCCTTGTTATCAGTCGAACCCCTCGCCACCACCATCCCATTAATCACACGTGGCTCAAATGGATCCGCAGTCCATCCGTCCCCCATCTCCGCGGGCTGAACATCATAATGCCCATAAATTAGAACCGTTTTCCTTTGACCCTTTCCCCGCTTTCTCCAGAAAGCGAGAACGACCGGGGCGCCAGAAGTCGGCACAATCTCAGCCTCCAACCCCATTTCCCGAAACTTTTTCTTCAGCCAGCTGGCACAATCACGCATGACCTGCCCCTTCGACGGATCGGCCGAAACGGTCGGAAATCGTAAGAAATCGAAATAGTCGCTTTTCGCTCGCTGGGCTAATGCCATTCCTCCATCCTGCCAAAAACCAGTTCACCGCGCCAGCCCCAGAAAACAGCTCAAGTCCAATATTTGCGCACCCCGAAAAACACGCTATACCATCTGGATGAATAAACCTTATTTGCAGATTCCAGAGTCCTTCCCCCCTTTCGACCTCGTCCGTCTTTTGCAGACAGTTTTTGAGCCAGCCCGTGGGGAAAGAACCTGTGTCCTCATCGATTTGGACGATCCTCAAGGCATCAAAGACCTAGCCTTCCTAAAAGATCCATCCCTCACGGTGCAAAAATACGCCCACGATATCTTCTACAAAGGCCTAAACAACGGTGTAAGGGACACTCTCGGCCTGACAGGCGGGGATCTTTTCGCCTACAAGAAAACTGGTGGCAGTAATCTTGATATGGATGACTTGGCCGTCGATATCCATGGTAAGGAACTCTCCTTCGAAAAAGATATCTACACCCAGTACGATATCATTCTCTGCATCTCGACCTACTCCGCTACTGCACCCCTAACCGCTTCAGCCAAAAAACACGGATTCCGCGGGGCTACCTTACACGGCCTTAATGAAGTTATTTTGAGCACTGGTTTAGCCGTAGATTATAATTCAGTAAGCAAACAAACCGAAAAACTTCGCTTGGGTCTCACCCGAGCCGAGTGGGTCGAAATCGATTTCGAAGTGGCTGGCAAGAAAGCCACCCTCCACCTTGACCTCGCCCAACAAGAGGCCCAGAAATCTCACGGCCTTTGCCGCGGAAAAACTCCCGATGTGGCAAATCTTCCCGCAGGCGAAGTTTATTTCGTCCCGACCAACGCTCATGGCCAGATGCCGATGAAGTTTTCCGACGGTACCCTAGCTATGCTCGATGTGGAAAAAGGGCGCCAAGTCGGCGGAACTTTCATCTCAGGTAATCCTCAGACTTTTGCTGAGCACGTGGCAAAACTAAAGCGCGACCCGGTCGTCGGGGAACTAGGCGAGCTCGGGTTCGGTACGCAACTCCTTCCCTTTAGTGGACGCGATATTCAAGACGAAAAGATCCTCGGAACGATCCATGTGGCCACGGGTCGCTCGGATCACCTCGGGGGTCACCTTACCCCTGATAAGTTCGCCGAAAAAATCAACGCCACTCACGACGATATCCTTTACGCGCCCCACAAAACCCCTGAGATCGTGCTCCACCAAGCTCGGATGCACCGCGACGGCAACACAACCATCCTCATCCAGAAATATCAACCTGCGCCCTACCTTCAAAACCTCCTCGCCTGAAATCGAGTTACGAAAAGCCTGCAGTCTTAGCGGAATACCTCGCATTCCACTATCTCGAGCCGAAGGACCTACTTCCTCCTGGTGTTCCCACACCGCGTGGCTTAGCTAATTTTCCATCAGCTTGCGTCCAACTCCTGCTTTCCCACGCAAAAGGCAAGCCCCTTCGAGCTCTCGACCTTGGTTGCGCAGTCGGTCGAAGCACCTTCGAGCTCGCCAGCAAGGTTCCTCATGTCGTCGGAATCGACTTTTCGCACTCCTTTATTCGGGCGGCCCAACAAATACAAAGAAAAGGGAGCCTCTCTTTTGATCTCTTGGAAGAAGGCAAAAAGTCCTCCCGCTCCCTCGTCCGTGCTCCAGCAGCATCTATCAGACAACGTGTTTGCTTTATGACAGGAGATGCTCTTCACCTTCCCAAGGGACTGGGAACCTTCGATCTACTACTTGCCGCCAATTTAATCGACCGTCTACCCCATCCTAAGAGATTTCTCTCACAGGTGCTTCCCTCCCTTGTAAATCCCGGGGCTAAGGTCCTCCTCACCTCCCCCTACACTTGGACGACTGAATACACCCCTATTTCACGCTGGCTAGGTAACTCATCCACCGACTCCTTCTACGTCCTAAAAAAGATCCTGCTCCCCTCCTTTCGACTCATCGACAGAACCAATCTCCCATTTCTGCTTCGCGAGACGCGCCGCAAATTCCAATACACCTTCGCCGATGCTACCATTTGGCAAAAGCTCTGAACCTTTCCTATCCGACCTCGATCGTACTGAATTCGCCCTTACTTATAGGTGTTACAATTGTAGCACCCATAGGTTTCCTCTCCCGATCAAGCAAAGGGGTTGTAAAGCTGGTTTGCGTTTCTGAGTCGGATCAATTATTTTAATCTCATAATGGGTAAGACTCTTTTTCAAAAAGTTTGGGATCGTCATTCGGTAGGAATACTGCCCGACGGCTCCACCCAGCTTTTCGTTGGCACCCACCTCATTCACGAGGTCACGAGCCCCCAAGCCTTCGGGATGCTCCGCGATCTCGATCTGAAGGTTGCCTTCCCTAGCCGCACCTTCGCCACCGTTGATCACATTGTCCCCACCGACCAACGAACTGAACCTTTTCGCGACTCCTTAGCCGATGCCATGATCAAAGAACTACGCAAGAACTGCTCTGATTTCGGCGTTACTTTCTTTGATATTCCCTCAGGCAAACAAGGAATCGTCCATATCGTCGGACCTGAACAGGGCATCACCCAACCCGGCACAACCATTGCCTGCGGAGATTCCCATACCTCCACCCATGGGGCGTTTGGAGCCGTGGCTTTTGGTATCGGCACCAGTCAAGTTCGCGATGTCCTCGCCACCCAAACTATGGCGCTTTCTCCTCTCAAGGTTCGCAAAATTGAAGTCCGCGGTAAATTGGGACCTGGCGTCTACGCCAAAGATATTATTCTCCACATCATCCGTACCCTCGGGGTCAATGGGGGAACAGGCTACGCCTACGAGTATTGCGGTTCCACCATCGAAGGTCTCTCCCTTGAAGAGCGGATGACCATCTGCAATATGTCGATCGAAGGCGGCGCCCGTGCAGGTTATGTCAACCCAGACGAAAAAACCTTTGAATACTTAAAGGGTCGCCCTTACTCCCCCAAAGGGAAAGAGTGGGATGTCGCCGTGGCAGAATGGAAAAAGGTCGTCTCCGACGCCGACGCTGTTTACGACGACGTAAAAATCTTTGAAGCATCAGAAATCCGTCCCACCGTGACTTGGGGAATCAACCCCGGCCAAGGCATCTTCATTGATGAGGCCATCCCCTCACCCGAACAGCTTCCCGAAGCCGATCGCGCCTCCGCCAAGGAGGCTCTTGAATTCATGAAGTTCAAAGCTGGCGAGAAACTTGCCGGGCAAAAGATCCAGGTAGCTTTCTTTGGCTCATGCACCAACGCGAGAATTTCCGACTTTCTGGAAGCTTCCAAATTCCTTAAGGGTCGAAAAGTGGCTCCTGGGATTCGTGCCATTGCGGTCCCTGGCTCTCAAGGGGTCAGCAAAATCTGTGCCGAAATGGGTATCGATAAAATCTTTCGCGAGGCGGGCTTCGACTGGCGGGAGGCTGGCTGTTCTATGTGCCTGGGAATGAATCCCGACCAACTAGTCGGGGACGAGATCTGCGCGTCTTCCTCCAATCGGAATTTTAAAGGGCGGCAAGGAAGTCCAACAGGGAGAACTCTTCTGATGAGTCCGGTGATGGTTGTAGCGGCTGCGGTAACTGGCCAAGTCAGTGACGCCCGCTTGGTTTTCGCGAAATCCTAAGGCCATGTCCCTTGCTCCCGTAGCTCAAGTCACCGGTCGTGGTGTTGTCGTGGCTGGAGATGATATTGATACGGATCGAATTATTCCGGCCCGCTACATGCGCTGCATTACCTTCGACGGATTAGGAGAGTATCTTTTCCGAGACGTCCGCCAAACCCCCGAAGGGAAAAGCACGAATCACCCGATCGATGATCCGAAAAATAAGGGGGCCACAATTTTGATCTCAGGGATGAACTTCGGCTGTGGCAGCTCTCGAGAACACGCCCCGCAGGCCATTGCTCGAGCAGGCTTTAAGGCGGTCATAGCGGGTGGCTTTGCTGAGATCTTTTTTGGGAACAGCACGACCCTTGGACTCCCATGCGCCACCGCCGCACGGAAAGATCTTAACGCATTGATAAGCCTCATTCAGAAGGACCCCACCACCTTCGTAAAAATTGATGTGGAAAAGTTACAAGTCACCGCGGGACCGCTCAGCTTCCCTGTCACCTTAAAGGCCAGTGCCCAACAAGGCCTTCTCTCTGGACGCTACGATGCCATCGCAGATCTTCTCGCTAATCTACCGAAGGTTAAGGAACTCGCAGGCAGAATTCCCTCTGCCACCGCATCTTAAAAAACACGCCCCACCTGGGCGCTAGGAGAACTTTTTTCGACCCTGGAGTTTTCCAGAAATTGAGACTCCCGCTTCCGCGTCCGCCTTCCAATAAAGGCACGACGTTTTCGGATTAAGGTTTGGCCTCTTTTTTTAATTTTATCGGTTGAAAAAAATTGATCCGTCACACGCGGCAGGCAGGGCGCGAAGACTCAATCAATCGGCTCAAAGAACACCCCGCAACTTGGCTTGGCAGCGGGTGGCAAGCGATTCGAGAATCTTCTTCTCCCAACCGCCAACCTCTTGTTCAGTCAACGTGCGCGCAGTGGAGCGAAATTGCAAGCGACAACCTAGTGACAAAAATCCCTTAGCGACCTTGGCCCCAGCGGCATCCCGAAAACGATCAAAGACGAAGAGATTCGCCATCTCGGGAGGAGCAACTAGTCGGATAGCCTTTTCCACTTCGGCGAACAGCACCGACTCAGGCAGCACCAACGATAGGTCTCGCTCCACCCCTGGAAAATTACTGACCTCTTGATAGGAAGCCGTTTTCGGCACCAATTCGTTAGACAGAGAAACCTCCGCAATCCAAAGACGAGATTTAAGGCTGCTTTGTTTCTTTTCTGCAGGGGTCACCTCCCTCAAAGCCAATGGCTCACCTGCAAGACAGAATCGACCCGCAATCTCCTGAATAATTCCCTTAAGGACGAAATAGTCGGCCTTCACCTCCCCTCCTTGCCAAGATACTGCCTGATCGAAGCCAGTGACGAGCAAAGCCAACCTCATCTGCTCCTGTCCCTTGGCAGAAGTGACCCGCCCGATCTCGAAAAGCTTGAGATCGGTCTGCCCCCTAGAAATATTTCGTGATGCAGAGGCGAGTAGACCAGGGAGGAGCGATTCGCGATAGGCTCCTACATCAGGTCCTGCTCCGGTTGAGAGTAGCACCGACATCCCTTCCTCCGCTCGTACCAAGCTTCCACCGAGAACTTCAAAATATCCCCGCTCCACCAAAAAGCTACGTAGCTGACGCCGCCGTACATCAGCCCGGTCCTCCGCCGATTGGCCTTCCACCAAAGAGTCTAAGCAACTAGCAACCTTATCCAGATCCGAAAGTCGGATCAGCTCTTCAAGCAGATCAATCTCTTCCCGCATATCGAATCTCCAAGGTGGCGGAACCCACCCCCCTCCCTTCGCGTGAAATCCTAGGGCTGAGAACCGAGTTTCGATATCTTTTGGCTCAAGCTTCAACCCGAGTATTTTTTCCACCCTATCCCGCCTAAGGGTGATTTCATTATCCTTGGGCGCAGGGACAGAACCTACTCGCACTGTTCCATCACATTTTTCCAAAGCACCGCACTCATCGAGAAGTTGCAAAATCCGCTCGCTCGCCATCTCCACCAAAGCAGGATCCATCCCTCCCCGCCCAAAACGTCGGGCAGACTCTGTCGATAACGACAACCTTCTGGCTGTTTTCCGCACTCTGCCCGCTTGAAAGGCAGCCGATTCAAGAAGAACCTTTCTCGTACCCGCATGCACCGCAGAGAGAGTTCCCCCCACGACACCCGCCAGAGCGACCACCCCTTTCTCATCTGCAATCACCACATCCTCAATCGTCAGAAGGTGCGTACCTCCATCCAACCCTGCAAGCTTCTCTCCTGCTTTGGCACGCCTCACCTCAATCGTACTCCCCTCAATCCGGTCCGCATCGAAGGCGTGTACCGGTTGTCCTAGCTCCAAAAGCACGTAATTGGTTACATCAACCACGAGGCCAAGACTCCTCATCCCCGAAGCGACCAAGCGCTTTTTCATCCAATCGGGCGATTCGACCCCCGTACGCACATGGAGAACGCTCAAGGTGTACTGTGGACAGTCTTTTGCCTCCGCTACCACTACCTTCCAAGACGATTCTTTCCCTCTAACTACTTTTTTGGCAACCGGCCGTGCCTTCCTTGGCATTCCGAGCGCTCCCAACTCCCGCGCCAGTCCATCCATGGAAGCTAAGTCAGGTCGGTTGGAAGTGATCTCTACTTCAAAAACAGTTTCCCCTGGGAACAGCTGCTCCAGCGGAACGCCTAACTTCGTCTCCGCGGGTAGAATCAGAAGCCCCTCCGCATCATCAGCTATTCCCAATTCCTTCGCCGAACATAGCATTCCCTCTGAACTCTCTCCCCTCATTTTAGCGGTTTTGATCGTCATCCCCCCAGGAAAAACAGTTCCCGGCAAAGCTAACGGAACAATGTCCCCTGCGTTGTGGTTTTTTGCCCCACAAACCACCTGACGAGTGCCTTTGCCATCATCCACCTGACAAAGACTCAAACGATCCGCATTGGGATGCAGCTTCTTTTCAATAATTTTGGCAGAGACAATCCCCGCAATCTGACATCCAGTGTTTTGGATAGAGACAACCTCCGTACCGCTCCGAGTCAATCGATCGGCAAGTTCACTAGGATGAGACGGCAGATCAGACCACTCCTTTAGCCATTCCAGAGATACCTTCACGAGGAGGCCGGCTTACCCTTCTTCTCCCCATCCGCCTTCGAGATCGCATCGCGTAAAAGCGCAGCAGCTTCATAGTTCTCCGTTGCCACAAGGTGTTCCATCTCAGCCCGCCAGACTTCTGGCGAAGCACTCCTTCGGTTAGGTCGTTTGCCCTGATGGACCAATCCTTTTTGCGCTTCGGCTAAAGCCACTTGTAAAGATGCCGAAAATTGAACGTAACAGACCGCACAACCCAATCGCCCAGTCTTCTGGAGTTGACCAGGGGGATAACCACAAGATGGGCACTTCTCGATTGAACCAATCCCCTCGTTGGATTCCGCGGAAATAGGTTTCTTCTCCAAAAATCCAGACGGATGCATCGCCCCCTCGTGCTTGGCGCACTCTGCACAGAGGTCCGTTCGCTGGACTTTCCCCTCGACGAGATTAGTCATAAAGACCGTCGCAGGCTTGCAGGAACATTTTTGGCACTCCACAGAAGTATTGTTTAGCGGGGAATCTTTGTTCCCGTGGTCGTGACGAGTTGATGATAAAAGTGCATCAACTCCGCTGTCTTCTTTCCTGGTTTGCCAGTGCCAATCATCCGGCCATCCACTTCTACCACCGGTACAATTTCTGCTCCGGTTCCAGTAAGAAACATCTCCTCACAGGTAAAAAGATCATACCTTCGGACATCATCTTCCCGGGTAGTCCAGCCCGCTTCTCGCGCCAACTCTAGGACGGTTGCTCGGGTAATCCCGTTAAGCGCTCCAGAAGAAAGCTTGGGCGTGATCAAAACGCCATCCCGAATGAAGAAAATATTGTCACCTGAGCATTCGGAGACTAACCCCTGCGGATTCAGCAGGATAACCTCCTGCGCTCCCGCGAGCTGGCCTTCGATCTTTGCCAGAATATTATTCAAGTAGTTGAGGGATTTGATCCCTGGATCAAGAGCCGCGGGA
>CANESK010000050.1 GCA_947441075.1 Verrucomicrobia subdivision 6 bacterium | reverse complement strand
CGCCCGCCAGCCCGCCATCTAGCGGGGACTGTGTCGAGGCGTCCTCTCCGATATCACCAGAGGAAAAACCGTATCCTCCACTTAAGACCGCAGGCTCGTATAGCAAGCTTCCACCTTTGCCTCCTCCCAAACCTGACCCGCTGCCAGGATCTCCTCCGTACCCCCCGGGTCCGCCCGCTGCCGAGTAGGGCGCATCTGGCCTGCCTCCGCCGTCCGCTCCCTCCCCACCCGACTCGCCGTATCCCATGTAAAACGCCGCACTCCCGCCGTTTCCACCATAAGTCGACTGAAGAACTGTGTTGCCCTTGCCTCCTCCGCCCCCACCCCCTCCGGCCACCACCCACAGGGCGCTGGAGGCTCCCTGCCGCCAAAAAATGGACGTGGCCCCACCGCCCCCGCTGCCGACTTTGGAGTAACCCCCACCCCCTCCACCGCCCGCAGCCTCAATGCGAATACTATTGATCCCGCTGGGTACAACCCATGTCTGCTCACCGCCCGTGAAGCCAAAACTCACGAGGACCTGACCAAAACTTTTGCCCGGTAAAGCAACCAAGCCAAGAGCCGCCCACAGAATAATTCCCCGCAAAAATACAGATAAAGAGGGTTTCATTTTCCGCTTACATTTTATTATATCACGATTTATTTAAATTTCAAGATCCCGAAAACTAACTCATTTCACAGTTGGCAAGTCACTAATAAAAAGATGCTTATTCCTAATTACCGTTGCCCTTTTTCTGGCTTGTCCTCACCGCCAACGCCCTCCGCCTTCTCCGCTACACCCCGCACTAAATCTTCAAACCCCAGAACCCAAAACCCAGGTCGCTCTCAAGGTAGATGAAAATCAAACTTTGCGGCAACGCCGCAAAGCCAACAAACTTCCCAGGCCCAAAGCGATCAGAGAAAGTGAAGACGGTTCCGGAACCGATGTATTATTGATCTGCGACACATCCGTGACGGTGGTTTGAGAGCCCGCATCATTCACGTTGTACTGGGCCACCGCCGTTCCGGGTAGAATCGCTCCATCCCCAGCAACCAGGCCATAGGCGGGATCCCGCAACGTCCAGTTGTCGGACTCGAAACCTCCTCCACGGGCGATAATTTTGTCGATTTGCGCCCCGGTCTGCACAAAAAAATTGATGAAGGCATACTTTTCTCCGCTATTTCCACCACGATTGGAACCTGAGTTTGGATTTCCGTTATAGCTCGAACTGAGCCCGCTCAGTACGGGGGAGGTAAAGGTAAAGATTTTGGTCCCCCCATTATAAAAATCTAAAATGTTCCCAGCATCTCCAGCCGACCACCACATGCCGAAATAAGAAACCGCGGTGCTTAAGTTCAGAATTGTCTGCGTGCTCTCACTGGCGGCAGTGTAACTCGAGTTGTTGGCTCCCCCATACACATCCACGGCATTTACCATAACGCTACTAAAGTTTCCCGTGCCACCCCACCCGGTCCAGCTGATGTTGGATTTGATCCCCGTTCCGATTGAATTAAAATCATAAGTGTAACTGCTCAATACAGGTGAGCTCATGACTCCGGCAACCTCATAGGTCACGACCATGCTAGAGGCTCCAAAAATCGAACCCTCTCCCACAGTCGCGAGAGCAAGAACAACCAGAAGGGCTTTTTTAATGCCATGATTCAACATCAGAATTCAACTATAGCACTAAAACTCTCAATATCTACCCGTTTTTTTAGGAATTGTTTTTTTACAAGTATTTGTTGTGCAATACTTTAATACATGGGCGACGTCCCCTTGGATGCGCCTTATTTCCAAGCAATGAAGGAATTCAGTACGCCCAACCAAAAAGCTTCCAACCATCGTTCCGACTGGGCGAATGCCCTCCCCTCTCCCCTTTCCGAGCTTTGCGACTCTACCCCGACCTGCCCCGACCAGCGTCGGGGCCGGCGTCGGGGCTTTGCACGCGTAAGCACGTCCGTATCCCGCAACCGCGGGTAAAATTAAGAATCCAAAATCAAAAATTACAAATTCTCCCTTTTCCGACCTTTGCGTCCTTGGCGGTCTTTGCGTGAGCAATCCGCGTCCCGCAACTGCAGGTAAAATTAAGAATCCAACATCAAAAATTACAAATCCGCGCGAAAGCACGCGTAAGCGTGTCCCGCGAACGCGGCCCCCCCCTTTACAACTTTTCCGGATTTTCTAAAAGTTCCGCCACCCGCGCGAGCAGTCGTCCCGCCGCACCGCCGTCAATCACCCGATGATCAAAACTTAAAGTCAAAGGAGCTTGCCTCACTGGCTGAAAAGATTTTGTCGCCTCATCCCAAACCGGCACCACCTTCGCCGCACCCAACCCCAACACCAAACTCTGCTCAGGCAAGGGAATGGGCGTGGCCCACTCCAACCCAAAGGTCCCATAATTCGTCACCACCGCCACCGACCCGCCCGCCGCTTCCCCGGGCAACTTACGCGCCTTGGCTTGCACCATTCTCTCCGCATAAAGCCCGATTAACTTATCCAAGGTAGTCTGATCCACTTTCCGTAAAACAGGCACCAGCACCCCGTCGTCCGCCTCCACCGCAAATCCAATGTCAATCGAGCCAGGATGAACAATCCTATTTCCCACCAACCTACCCGCCGGCAAACTATTTTCTCCTAAGGCCATCCCCAAAGCACGAACCGCATAAAGAGTCGGCCCTGGTTTCGCTGGATGCTTGTTTCGATGAGCCATCAACGCATCCATCCGGGCAGATCTTCCCACCGTGGCCAAGGGCCGCGTCCAACTCCTGCGCATCGCATCCGCCACCGCCACCCGCATCGACGAAGCTGGAGTCAGTTTCTGCTTTTCTAAATCGGTAATAAATTTCTCAAAATCCTCAATCGTCACTCTCCCCTTTGCCCCGCTTGGCGCTAATCCCGCCAAATCCGCCGCATGTAAACCCAACTCCTCAATCCGCGCCTTCATCCTCGGAGACAGATAACTCGCCCCCGCCGCCCTCGCGGGCACGGGCAATCCCTCAACCGTCGGCAACACCGCCCGGCCATTTCCATTTCCATTCCCATTTTCAACCACCGTATGCCCATTCGATAAGGCCTCCCCCGAACCGTCTCTTTTCCCGCGAGAACTCATCGCCCTCTTTACCGACTTTTCCTCGCTTCTCCCCGCCACTTCGATGTGGCCCAAAACATACCCCACTGGATAACTAACTCCCTCCTTTGCTTTCCAAGCCTTCCATATCCCTCCGTAGCTCGTCGTAATACTCATCACCGCTTTGCTTGTCTCCACCTCCGCCACCTCCTGATCCGCTTTCACCTCATCCCCAGGCTTCACCTTCAACCGAAGCAACGTCGCTTCCGCGATCGACTCCCCCAACTGGGGCATGGAAATAGCAAATTGTCCCATTTCTTTTTCCTGCCCGACCCTACCCTGCTTCCCTCACAGCGACAATGCCGAGGGCGACCAGCCCGGGATTCCCTTGCGGGACCGGGCCAGTCAATCCCCAGCGCAACCGTTCCTCAGACGGCTGCTTTATTTTCCAACGTCCGGATGCTGGAAAAGAATATCCGGATCAGAATGTCCACCTCTTCCAAAGCGGTACGCACCGCTTGCCCATCACAGGGCACTCCCGCCTTCTCCAACAGCTGCAGAGCTCGGCGCGAGATCCTCAATTCTGTCAGACTCGCTCGGAACTTCTCCGTGAACTCCTTCGCCGAAGGTGATCCCTCCGCCTCCCCGTGCCGGAAGTAAGCGGATGTCCCCGCACGGAGCAACTGTTCTGCGAGGTGACCCCCCGCCCGATCCTCTGGCAGGCTCCCCGCCAACCCAAGTAAGTTGGCCGTAAAAGAGAGCAGACGGTCGGACAAGTCCGGCCCCCTTCTCTCCTCTTGTGCAGGAGCCACACCCTTCGGTGCGCTCACGTTTGCTTTCTCTTGGGGTTTCCATCGATTATCTGGTGTGGTTGTCTTCATGGAGGATTAAACTGGACCCAAGGCAAAAAGTTGCGGTCTTTTGAAAATATATTTTCCCACCCCCACCTTCGCTCACCCTCAATCCAGAAACCCCCCGTATTCACAAGAGTTTACAGTGGCCAAGTAGCCTCCAACATATTCACTACGCCTCCCTGCCATGAACTACTCCCTCGGCTTTTGGCTCTTCGCCCGCTTCACGGGCCTATCCTACCTCTTCGCTTTTCTCTCCCTCCTGCCTCAACTCCCAGGCCTTCTCGGCCCGCACGGCATTCTTCCCGCCCAAAACCTACTCTCTCGTGTCACCGAAATTGTCCGCCCAAACTCCGCCCCCCTCTCGCTCCCCTCCTTAACTTGGCTTTGCGGTACCTCCGATTTCGCCCTCCAACTCATCGCCCTCTTAGGAATCGTAGCCTCCATTCTAATCATCACAGGTTATCTTCGACCCCTCGGCGCAATCCTCGCATGGCTCTGCTGGCTCTCCTTCGTCAACATCGGCCAAGACTTTCTCTCCTTCCAATGGGATACCCTCCTCCTCGAAGTCGGCTTCCTCCTCATCTTCCTCGAAAAACCAGGACTTCGTCCCCGCCCACCCGGTCGCGATATCCCACCCCTCCTCATCCGCCTCGCACTCACCTTCCTCCTCTTCCGCCTCATCTTCAGCTCCGGCATCGTCAAACTCCTCAGCGGCGACCCCACCTGGGCCAACCTCTCCGCCATGACTTACCACTTCGAAACCCAACCCATCCCCAACCCCTTCTCCTGGTTCATCCATCAACTCCCCACTTCACTTCTCCATCTCTCCACCCTTTTCACTCTGCTCATCGAACTCCTTCTCCCCTTCGCACTTCTCATCCCCCAGGCCAAAGCCCGCCTCACCGTCTCCCTCGGATTCCTCTCCCTCATGCTCCTCATCACCCTCACTGGAAACTATGCTTTCTTTAATCTCCTCTCCATCGCCCTCTGCCTCACTCTTATCGAAAACCGCTTTTACCCTTCCTCCCTTCGCCCGAAAACTATTCCTCTTCCGCTGATCCCCGTCCCATGGCGACATCTCGCCTCCCTCGCCGCTCTCCTCCAACTCTCTCTCGCTACTCCTATCTTCCTTTCCACTCTCCAACTTTTTCCCCGCTCCTCAAGCACCCCATGGCAAAACTCTTTCGCCCCCTGGCACCTCACCTCCGGTTACGGACTCTTCGCCGTCATGACCACTCGCCGCCCCGAAATCACTCTCGAACGCAGTCCCGACGGACTCCGCTGGGATCCCATCTTTTTCCCCTACAAAGCCGGCCCCCCCGATCGCCTCCCTCCCCAGATCGCCCCCTTCCAACCCCGCCTCGACTGGCAAATGTGGTTCGCCGCTCTCTCCGCCGAGCGAGGCCAACTTCCAGGATGGTTCACCCCTTTTCTCGAAAAACTCCAGCAAGGCTCTCCCGAAGTTTGGCATCTCCTCTCCTCCACCCCCTACCCCTCAGGCTCCACCTACCTCCGGCTCCGCCTCGACCAGTACCACTTCTCCACACCCACCGAACACTCCTCCACTGGCCACTGGTGGAAAATCACCCCCGGCCCCATCCTTCTTGTTCTCTCCCCAGAAACTTCTCGTTAAGCCATCTCGTCCAACTTTAACCTAAAGCAAATGCCTCACCTCCGCGTCTCCATCTCCGCTCAAAGACTCGACATCATTTCCGACGACGGTTCCGTCTCCCGCTCTTTCCCCATCTCCACCGCCAAAAAAGGGACAGGCTCCGAGCCCAACAGCAACAAAACTCCCCTCGGCTGGCACCGCATCTGCCAAAAGATCGGCGACAACGCCGAATCCGGCGCTCACTTTGTTGGACGCAAACCTACCGGCCGTATCTGGAAATCGACCGACCCCGTCGAAGAAAAGAACCTCGTTCTCACTCGCATCCTCTGGCTCGACGGCGATGAAGACCATAACCGCACCAGCAAAGACCGCTACATCTACATCCACGGTACCAATCGCGAAGACCTCATCGGCCAACCCGCCAGCGCCGGCTGCATCTGCCTACAAAACACCGACGTTATCGAACTCTACGACCTCACCCCCATCAATACCCGAATCGAAATCATCTCTTAAAACCAGAACTGAGGCGCAGCCGCGTTCCGCATCAGCGAGACGTGCCAGAACAAAATCAGTTTCTACTTTTCGGACTTCCTGCAGCCGTCTCAAATTTCTGTATCGGTTGAGAAACATAACTTTCCCGCTCCTTCTTCTGCATCCAACCCCAACCCGTCAGGAAAAGCGTAACTAGCAATATCCCCACAAACAAAAGCCGCATCTCCAAAATAAAACCCTTCGACAAACCCGCCCCGTTTTGATTCCGACTTCCCATTAATATTTTCAAGATCTTCATCTCTTAACAATCGGCCCACTGGGCGGAATTTCACGAAGTTTATTGTGACATCTTAGAGTCAAACCCCCTTCACTTTTTCCCTCAAAACCTTCGTGGCCTCGTTCGCTTCCCTCCAACCTTTCGCATCAAACACCTCCGATGGCTTGAAAAGAGTTCGTCCAAACTTCTCCACCGATTCCACCGCCCCCGCCCAATCCTTCTCTGGCATTTCCGCCAAGGCATCTCGCGCGATCTCCACACACGCTGGATTATGACAAATCAGCAAAATCTCCTCCCCCGCCCGTACCGCCTGCTTCGACGCCTCCGCACTCCCATACCGATTGGCAATCGCTCCCATCTCCAAATCATCCGTCATGACCAACCCCTTGTACCCCAGCGTCTCTTTTAATAAACCTGTGACAATTTCCCGATTCAAACTCGCCGGCCCCGAGCTCTTTCCCCATGCAGGAAATTGCGCGTGCCCCACCATGATCGAATCGCACCGCTGCCCCACTTCACGAAAGACCGAAAGCTCCTCCTCCATCTCTGCCCTGGTTCGATCGACCAAAGGTAGATCCCCATGCGGATCCAAACCGCAAAAAGTATATCCAGGAAAGTGCTTCCCCGTTCCCTTGACCCCCTCCTCCTGCATCCCCCGTAAAAACTCCCCTGCTCGCCGTATCACCTCCTTAGGGTTCTCTCCAAAACAGCGCCCTGCCAGCGAATTATCCACCCCTCCCCTCGCCTTTGGCGCGTAATCCAAAACCGGTGCCAGATTTAAATTCAGTCCCACCAGCTTCATCACTTTTCCCGTCCACTGACCATGCTCGTAAAACCACTCCTCCTTTCCCGCCCTCGCCAGTTCCTCCCCCGAGGCAGGCCTCTCCCCCATCACCGCCAACCGCGCCACCCGCCCCCCCTCCTGATCCACCGTCATAATCGTAGGATGCCGCACCAGCTCCGCACACTCCTTCACCAATCCGTGAAACTGACTCGCCTCTGCCATATTCCGCGTGAAGAAAATAAACCCCCCAGGCTGCACTCTCCGAATCAGATCCCGCAACCCATCCGTCAAATCAGGCCCAGGCAAACCCATCACAATCAATCGACCTGCTGGATGAACTTTCACCCTATTGGCTCTAAGGAATTTCCCCTCCCTACGCACGCTCAATCCACCGCCTCCAGTCTCGACCTCACCCCTCCCTCTCCCGTAAGGTTTCTTCTCACATGGCCACTTTTCAGATCATCTTCACCCCCGCCAGTTCGTCCGAAATCACCCAGCTCCCTACACCTCTTCAGGTCGAGGTCCTTCGCGAATTCGACGTCCTCACCGCTGACTTTCTCGAAAAACATCCCGACCGTTTCGGTATCGTCCGCCGGCCCGACCGCACCCTCTACCGCTATCGCGCTGGGGAATACCGCATCTATTTTGAAAAAACCGAGCCTGGTCTTGTCATCCACCGCGTCCTCCACAAAAACTCCCTCAAGGATTTCGCCTTCCGCTCCCAGCTGCCCCTCTCCGAAGACGAACTTCTCGCGGAGAACCCAAAGTTTTGGGATCTGATCAATGCCGCCAGTTCCACCTCCTCCAAAAATAATCTGTGAACCGTACCCTTCCCCTACTTCTTGCCCTTCTCTCTGTCCTCACGGGGTGCCAACCTTCGGGACGCGTGACCAACCTCGTCGCCCTTTTCACCGATTTTGGATCGACCGATCCCTACGTCGCCCAACTCAAGGGCGCCATCAAAACGATCTCCCCCTCCGCTGAAATCATGGACCTATCTCACGAGAACGCTGCCTTCGATATCCCTACCGCCTCCTACCTCCTCGCTAAATCAACCCACACTCTTCCCTCAGGCACCATCATCATCGCCGTCGTCGATCCAGGCGTCGGCTCCAATCGAGCCGCCCTCGCCATCCGCACCCAAGCAGGTCGCATCTATCTCGCCCCCGATAATGGACTCCTCACCGAAGTCCTCGCCCGCGAAGGCGTCTCCGAGGCCCGTACTCTCGATCCCGTAAAACTCCGCCTCACCTCCCTCCCCTCCGCTACCTTCCACGCTCGGGATATTTTTGGACCCACTGCCGCCCGCCTTGTCGGTTCCACCCCTCTCGACTCCTGCGGGCCCAAAGCCGAAAAGATTCTCCGCCTCCCTCGCAACACCGCTACCGTCATGGCAAATCAGGCCAAGGGACAAATCCTCTACGTGGATCACTACGGGAACATTCTCACAAACATTCCCGGCTCCGAGTTGGGTAAACTAAAAGTCGGCCAACTCCTCAGCGTCACCATCAAAGGCAAATCCGTCTCCCTCCCCTTCCTCCGCACCTACGCCGAGGCCCCCGCCAATCGCCCCTTCGCCCTGATCAATAGCGATGGGGAATTTGAGATCGCCATCAATCAAGGGCATGCCGCCCGTGAACTTGGCGTCAAAGTCGGCGATCCCGTTGTCCTCAAACTCTAAGCGCCCGCCTCAGCCCCGTTTGTTCCAGTCGAACACCCCTTTTTTGTAGGCGTAGAGGTGGCCTACCTCCACCAGCAAGACAAACGCCAGCATTAGCCCAAAAACCTGCCAACCCATCCCCGCTTCTTTGAATCCCATTAAACTTACCGCCCACGGATACATAAAAATCACCTCGATATCGAAAAGAATAAAAATCATCGCCACCAAATAAAACTTCACCGAGAAACGCGCCGAGGGCGATCCCACCGGATCTTTCCCACACTCATACGCCATATCCTTTCCCTTATTCCTTCTCCCCACTTTCCCCATGACAATTCCCAGCCCAATTCCACCTAAGGCAATGGCTAGGGCCATTCCCAAGGAAAAAAGCACAGGAATAAATTCACGGATCACCCCTCTGTCCTAACCAACCCACCGCCCAAGCGCAAGACCTCCTCCGACTTGGCCACGAGCAATACTGCGTGCATTCTGCCCTATGCCCTTGGCCCTCCCCCTTCTCGCCTCGTTTCTTTACGCGCTCGGTTCTTGGTCGCTCAAGCTCGGTCTTCGTCGTGGCGCCCATCTTTCCATCGTCACCGCCCTCTCCAATCTCTCCATGGCAGGCTGGTCCGCCCCGCTCATCCTTTTTTTTCCAGGCCAACCCCACCCCCAAGGATTTTTGGGCGCCGCCCTCGCAGGAACCGCCCTTTTTGTCGGTCGCCTCTGCGCTCTCCGCGCCCTCGCCCAAGGCGATCTCTCTCACGCAACCCCCCTCCTTGGAATCAAAACTATTTTCGTCGCCCTCCTCACCTTTCTTTTCCTCGATGAGCCCCTCAGCCTAGGCCTGCTTGCCGCCGCTCTCCTCACCGCCCTCGCCATCACCCTCCTTTCCCTTTCCCCTCAGTTCAATCGAAGATCGTGGTGGCCGAATAAGTCCCAATGGATCACCACCGCTTGGGCCATCCTTGCCGCCTTCTTTTTTGCTCTCACCGATATCACCGTTCAGAAATACGCCCGCCTTCTCGGCGTCGGCTGGTTTCAACCCCTCATGTTTGCCACCCTCGCCCTCCTCACCCCTCTGCTCTTCCTCCCTGCTTGGCACCACCGAGCCACATTGTCCGTCACCCTCCCGCAATCCTCCCGCGTGGGAGCCCTCGCAGGTTCGGCCATAATCGGATTTCAAACCTCCTTAGTCATCCTAGTTATCGGCATTTTCGGCCATGCCACCGCCACCAACGTCGTTTACGCCGCCCGTGGCCTCTGGGCCGTCCTACTCGAGGGAGCCGCCGGAGGTGGCGCCGCCTATCACGACAAACGCCTCCTCGCCGTCCGCCTCACAGGAGCCGCCCTTCTTCTTGCCGCCGTCGCCCTCGCCGTCGGCTCTTTGTAAAATTCCTAGCCCTGACCCCAAGGTTTATACTCGACCCATCTGGAGCATGACTAATCCAACAGCCGTAAAAATTAGGCCTCCAAGCTGTACCCCGGTCACGGGCGCCTTCAGCCACCACCAAGCCACCAACTGCAAAAGCACAAAACCCGCTCCCAAAGTAAATGCGTAGACCAACTGCGGACTCTGCTCCCGCAAGGCATAAGTAATTAAAATCGGACAGCCAAACCCCGCTACATTCCCCGCGAGAAACCAGAGCCACCACTCCATCCCGCTTTTCGAAGCCGTAACTTTAAAAAGAAGATTCGAGCCCGCCATCGATACCGCATAGCCCAAAACCAGCAGGGCGAATTTCATTCCGCAAACCTAATCCAACTAGGCCAGCACCGAACCACCCCCACAGTCACTCCCATCCCGATGACCCGCCTGGGCATGCATCGCATATTCCGCTCCACCCATCTGGTCGCACCAATTCGCAAAAGCCTTGCGCTCCTCCCCATCCATCGGAGCCTTGGTCGACGCCACCGCCGCCTCCTCCACATACTCAAACTTATCCACTCCAATCAGGTGGGTGCACACCTCGGGATAACTTAATGCATATCGCATCACCTTCTCGGCCGTCATCAACCCCTTCTCGTTCGCCCGCTTGCTCCCCCCAAACCCCTTCATCCCAATCACCGCCACCTTCCTCTTCGCTAAATCAGGAATCACTACGGTTTCGAATTTTCGCGAATCCAATGTCCCTAAAGCAGAGACCGGCTGCAAAGTGGCATCAAAGGGATATCCCCCCTCCAAAATTTTCAAGTGCATCGCAGGATCCGTGTGCCCCGTGAATCCAAGATACCGAACCTTCCCCTGCTTCTTGGCTAAATCAAAAGCCTCTGCTGTCCCGCCTGGACCATAAAACTTGGCCACCTCGTCCGCCCCCTTCAACTCATGCAACATCCATAAATCAATCCGATCCGTTTGCAATCGTTCCAACGACTCCTCCAGCATCTTCATCGCCCCCTCTTTCCCTCCCTCCGGCAGTGGCTTTTGATGCGAACAACACTTCGTCATGACAAAAGCCTTATCTCGGATTCCCTTCAGCGCTTTCCCCATCCGCACCTGCGCTTCCCCCTTGTGATAACACCAAGCGTTATCAAAAAACCGAATCCCCCGATCCACCGCCGTATGGGCAATCCTCGTGGCCTCCTCGTCCGAACCCGATAAATAAAGAGTATGCCCCCCCAACCCCACCACGCTCACCTGCTCCTCGTGCCGCCCAAATTTGCGCGTCGGAATCGCCTCCACCCCGCCCGCCCAACCCTTGGCCAGACCCAACCCAGGAATTAACCCCAAAAAACCTCGCCGTGTGATCATGGTTTAATTCTGCTCATCCATTCACTCTCTGCAAGGCTGGAAAAACTCTCCTCCGCCCCCCACTGGTAATTGGATCTTTTGTGAGAAACTTAAATAAAAGAGTTTCCAAATCCCTCCCAGAACCCAACCTACGGAATCGGCTCGACCGAGCCACCAACCCAAAAGGAGACCCCACTATGTCATTCAGCAGCGCGAGCAAAAGAAACGGTAAAACTTATTTCCTCCACAGCCGCCAGCAGACTCTTAAAGGCGGCGCCGTCGTCACCCTCTACTACTTCGCCTCTTTGGCAGGCGCAGGTGCCATGGAAGCCCTTCCCCAAGGATACGAAGTAACTGAGAACGAACGGACTGGCCTGCCCCTACTCAAAAAAATTAAGCCCCCAACCGCTTAACCCTCACGCCTATATCCCCTCTGGCCCCGTTCATTCTGGGGTCAGAGGCCATTCTCACCCTTCGAAGCTCCTCCGCGAACGCGGGTCGCGGACCTCACAACCCATCACCTTAAACCTAAGGCGCGTCTGCGTCCCGCAAGCGCGGGAGCGGTCTCTCCGAGCCCCGATGGGAATCGGGGCGCAGACGCAGAACGCCTGCGCTCAATACTCAAAACCGTCCACCGGTAGGGCTGACCGTCCCTGGTCAGCCGACACAAAACCACCCGCCTGCCCCGTACCTGCCCCGACTTGCGTCGGGGCCGCAACCGCCTCTGCTAGTCAAAAATTAAACATTCAAAATTAAAAATTACAAATCCCCCTCCCCCCGCCCGCTTCGGGCGCCCTTCGTAGCTCCTCCTGAGTCGGCGAAGTCAGGAGCGTAGGAGGGTTAGCGGCCCTTGCGTGAGTAATTTTTCGAAGTGAGAAAAAAGGACTAAAGGGTACCCGTCTTACGCCGCTTGAATAGCAACCCACTTAGCCCTAGCACCACCAGCAGCCCAGTCGACGGTTCAGGGACACTGGCAACACGGAACCCCATGTCGTAGTACTGAAACGTCGGACTGTAGCTTTCGCGGTACGAGTCAGCCAACGTGTTGCTAATGCTCGACCAATAACCTCCTCGCAGCTCCCGGCCCTCGCCCGCTGTGTTGTTGATTCCGTCATATGCTGTCTCCATCCACTCCCACACATTCCCTCCCTGCCCCATCGTTCCGTATGCACTTAATCCTCCTGCACTGGTGATATCTGCAGGGCCAGAT
>CANESK010000049.1 GCA_947441075.1 Verrucomicrobia subdivision 6 bacterium | reverse complement strand
GGCGGGCGGGAGTGAAGTTGTTTGGCATTACAGTGGAGGCAAAGAAGCTGGGGGTGCTGGTGGATATTTCAGGATCGATGCAGCAGTACATTCCTAAGGTGATGGACGAAATTTTTAAAAGCTTTCCTGATGCCGATGTAGTTTTTATGAACGGATGTGGTGTGGAGGATTGGGATGAGGCCTTGAAAAACTGGACGGTGACGAATGATCAGCAGCAAAAAACAGCGAAAGAAAATAAAACTAGGTTTTTTGGTCCCAAAAGCATGCCGAAACCGCAGGTTGTGAGATTTAATAGTGCTGAAGCATCTGACAGTCCGACGATCCGCGGAACGCAATCGTACGGTGGATTTCGCAAGGATTACCCAGAGCTGTATGACAAACTTGCTAAACGGAATAACACGTGGATGGTTACGAGCTATGAAGATGCTCACGCTGGTGGTTTGGCGTTTGAACAGTTGGCCCGGAGAAAAGTGCAGGCGATCTACTGGTTTGCTGATTTTGCGAATCCAGTGGTAGGTAAAGCAGCGGATGATGCGGCTAAAATAGTTTTAGATAACAATATGGAGGTTCTCATTCACTCGACAAGAGGGGTTGGAAAAGTGGGCGATTGGTTAGCTAAAGTCAAAGGCCAGGTCGTTCAAACAAAGCTCTAGTATTCCTGGGCAGATATTGTCCTGAGCTGAGGTGCCAGACACCGGAGTGGCACGAAGTGAGAAAAGCGGGGGTTAGGCGGGAGGGACGTAGTCTTTGGGACCGCCTAGTTTCATGAATTTGGCGTGGACGATGAGGCCGATGAAGATGGCGAGGAACGCTAAGGTGGAGGAGGCGATGAAAGTGAGTTGATAGAACTTCTTTGTTAGATCGATTAATTGGCCGACGATGGGTCCTGCGGTCATTATGCCAAGGCCAATGAACATGTTGAGAGCGGAATAGAATTGGGAGAAGTTTTCTTTGGGGAACATTCGCAAGGGGAGGGAAGCAGAGCTGGTAAACCAAGCCCCAGAGAGAACCCCATGAAGTACAAAGAAAACGGCGAAGGTTTGCGGATTGGTGGAGAAGATAGCACCAGCAGCGGTGACAAGGGCGTAAAGTGAAATCACCACAAGGGAAGTGCGGAGGGGATGAAACTTATCCGCTAGCATTCCGAGTGGATAGGAGAGGACTAAGGAGCAACCGTAGGTCAGGGCGAGGCATTTCCCATAGAAGCCCATATCCATGGCGAGACTTTTAGCGAAGTAGACGCTGAAATGGTTAACGCCGATGAAAGCGATCCAAGGAAGTGCGATGGAGACGAAAACCCAGAGGTAGTAGGGCTTGCTGAAGCATTCGTGGAAGTAGGTGCGGGCGGCGACAAAGAAGTTGCCTCCACCCGCTTTCGGTATGGGGGGAGGAGCGTATTCCCCCTCCTTCACCTTGAGACACATCATGGTAAAGCTGAGTCCATAGACGAGGCCGATGCCGAGAAAGACGAGGGGGAAATGTTCTTCCGCTTTGCCGAAGATAAAATAGTTAAAGAGGATGCTGGCAATGAGGCTGATGGCTCGAAAGACGCCGTAAAACCTTCCTAAGAGGGAGCTCGGAACTACGTCGTTGATTAAGCCGTAGAAGACCGCATTGGCCACGACGGTGGCGAGTTCGAAGACCCCCCAACCTAAGGCGATGATGATAAGGGTGCAGGTGGAAAGTCCTGGAGAAGATTGGCCCAAGAGTTGATGAAGGCCTTGCCCGAGGACAGGGCTGAAGGCAACTGCCACCATCGAAAGAACGACAAAAGGAATATGGATTGCGAGGAAGGGAATTCGGCGACCCCACCTGCTGCGATATCGGTCACTCCGATAACTGACAATCGGTCCGATGAGCAGAATGAGACCGTAGGGCAAGGTGGCGATGAGTAGACTGGAGACAAAATTAGAAGCGCCAAACTTTTGAAAGAGAAGCTGCATGACGCTTGGGACCGAGCGGTCTCGCATCGACCACGCGACGTCGCCCCAAAGGAGCCAGAAGGTGAGGGTGGCGAGTCCGATGCCAGTGTAGGCGAGGGTTCCTACCTGCCATTTTCCACGGTTGGCAGAAGATGAAGGAGCAGGGGAAGAGGCGGGTTGGCTCACGGCGAGAGTTTAGCGATCGACTCTTGCGCCACCGCCACCGAGAAGTTTTTCAACTTCGGAGAGGGAGGCCATCGAAGTGTCGCCGGGAGTGGTCATAGCGAGAGCTCCGTGGGCGGCGCCGTATTCGACCGCCTTCTGTGGGTCTCCGAATTTTAAAAAGCCGTAGATGAGGCCTGAGGCAAAGCTGTCCCCGCCTCCGACCCGATCCATGATTTCGAGATTTGGGCGCTGTTGAGATTCGTAGAACTTCCCACCGGCCCAGAGAATCGCGCTCCAATCGTTGATGGTGGCCGACTTCACTCCCCGCAGGGTAGTGGCGATGGCTTTGAAATTAGGATACTCCTTGGCGGCTTGTTCGATCATCTTGTGAAAGCTGTCTTTCTCGAGATGGGTAAGATTTGTGTCAGTCCCTTTCACCTCGAGGCCAAGACAAGCGGTAAAGTCTTCTTCGTTTCCGATCATCACGTCGACATTTTTGGCGATCTTCTTATTTACTTCTTGGGCTTTTTTCTGGCCGCCGATTCCTTTCCAAAGAGAGGGACGGTAGTTGAGATCGTAGGAGACGACCACGCCGTGCTTGCGAGCGGCGGTAGTGGCTTCAATGACAAGGTCGGCAGTGCTTTGACTGAGGGCGGCAAAGATTCCTCCGGTGTGAAACCAACGGGTTCCGTGCTTTCCGAAAATCAGATCCCAATCGAAATCACCTGGCTTGAGTTGGGAGACGGCGGTGTGACCGCGATCGGAGCAACCGACGGCCCCGCGAACTCCAAAACCGCGCTCGGTAAAGTTTAGTCCGTTGCGAACTGTTCGACCGATGCCGTCATAAACACTCCATTTGAGCAGGGAGGTATCGACACCACCTTGCAGGATAAAATCTTCAACAAGTCGGCCGACATCGTTATCGGCGAAAGCGCTGAGCAGAGCGGTGCGAAGGCCAAAGCAGCGACGGAGTCCACGGGCCACATTATATTCGCCGCCTCCTTCCCAAGCGCGGAAGGAGCGAGCGGTGCGGATACGGCCTTCGCCTGGATCGAGACGGAGCATGACTTCGCCCATGGAAATCTCATCGAACCGACATGATTCAGCGGGTTTCAGATTGAAAAGGCTCATGTTTTAGCTCCGGTGGTGATTTGGATAGCTTCCTTGGTGAGACGAGCGATGGTTTCCCATTCTGCCGCCTGAATGTACTTCTTGTCGACAAACCAAGATCCTCCCAGTGCGGCAACGGATTTAAGGGCAAGGTAGGGAGCGATGTTGTTGAGTTGTAGCCCGCCTGTGGGAATGAAGCGTACACCGGTGTGGCCGTAGGGTCCTTCGAGGGCTTTGAGGTAAGTGGAGCCACCGGCCTGTTCAGCGGGAAAAAACTTTTGGATTGAGCAGCCGAGTGACAGACCTTTTTGGATTTCGCTGGGTGTGATGATGCCAGGAACAAAGGTGAGTTTTGCCTTTTGGGCAGCGAGCACGACTTTTTCGTCCAAGCCTGGGGCTAGTCCGAATTGTGCACCTGCATCGGCGGCTTTTTTGACTTGATCGCAATCGAGCAGAGTGCCTGCGCCTACGAGCATCTTGGGGCACTGCTTGGCGATTTGGCGGATCGACTCCTCCGCCGCCGCCGTCCGAAAAGTGACCTCGATAACTCCGAGACCTGCGGAAAGGAGGGTTTGGGCAAGATCGACTGCACGTGCAGCGTCGTCGATAACCACCACGGGAACGAGTCGGCGTTCGAGAAGGCGGTGCGTGAGGTCAACGCTCATGAGAAGTTAGATTAAGCCAGCTTGGGTACATCAAGCCAGCGCCGTTCGGCCCACGATTGCAGGCCGAGTTCCGCTAGCTGGACACCTTTAGCGCCCTCGTGCAGCGACCAGGGGAAGGGTTCGTTTAGAACGACGTGCCGAAGGAAAAGTTCCCACTGAACTTTGAAGGCGTTGTCATAGATTGCATTAGTCGGCTGGGCGGTCCATCCGTCCATGTAGGCGACGGGACTGTCTTGGTCGGGGTTCCAAAGGCAGCGAGGGGTGGCTGAGTTGTCCTGCACCGTACAGTTGCGGAGACCTGCGACGGCGGAGCCATCAGTTCCGTCGACCTGCAGAGTCAGTAGGTCGTCGCGCTTCACCCGGACGCACCATGAGGAGTTAAAGTGGCAGATGACCCCGTTCTTGAGTTCAAAGGTGGCGTAGGCGGAGTCGTCGGCCGTGCACTTGTATGGTTTTCCGTTTTCGTCCCAGCGTTCGGGAAGATGGGTAGCGCCAAGACAGGAGAGGGACTTGATGTCTCCGAAGAGATTTTGAATGACGTACTGCCAGTGGCAAAGCATGTCGACGATGATGCCGCCGTCGTCTTCCTTACGATAGTTCCAGGACGGGCGTTGCAGCTTTTCGAACTTCCCTGGGAATACCCAGTAGCCGAACTCTCCGCGGACGGAGAGGATTTTGCCGAAGAAGCCAGTGTCGATGAGGTAGCGAAGTTTGAGAAGCCCAGGGAGCCAGAGTTTATCTTGGACTACGCCATTCTTAAGTCCTGCGGCAGTGACTTCCTTGGCTAAGGCGAGAGCTTCCTTGGAGGTAGTGGCGGTGGGTTTTTCGCAGTAGATATGCTTTTTAGCGGCGATGGCTTTGCGGACTCCGATCGGGCGCTGGCCGGTGAGAGTGGAATCAAAATAGATTTGATTGGCGGGATCTTTGAGGGTGGCATCGAGGTCGGTGGAAACGCGAGTGATGCCGTGGGCGGCGCCCAAGGTGCGGAGCTTTTCCTCGCTGCGACCGACGAGGATGGGATCGGGCATAATGACTTCGCCTGGTTTGATCTGGACGCCGCCCTGTTTACGGATGGCGACGATGGAGCGGATGAGATGCTGATTGGTGCCCATGCGGCCAGTGACGCCGTTCATGATAATGCCGACTTTATGTTCTTTCATATTTTCCTTTGGTTAGTGTTTTTTGGGTCAGGGTTTTTTTGTGCACTGGGGTTGGGCCCCCGCCGGAAGGGCGGGAACATCGATGCCTGCTTTGGGAAGGGTGCCTTCGAGCTCTTGTTTCCAATGGGCAACATCTCCCGCTGGGCCGTAAACGTAGATCATTCTCATGGGTTTATCTCCCGTGTTGGTCAGCTGGTGAAAAACTGTGGAAGGAATGAAAACGGCTTGGCCCGTTCGAACAGCTCGGCGTTCTTCGCCGAGGCACATTTCTCCTTCTCCCTCGACGATGAAGTAAACTTCTTCCTGCTCTTGGTTGTGCCAAGGAACTTGGCCGCCATTAGGCTCGAGGGTGACGTTGCCCATGGAAAAGTTCTTTGCTTGGACAGGGGAAAGACCGCCAACGAGATTCTGAGTACGACGACGGGCGGGATAAGTGCGGCCTTGGATTTCGTTGAGGTCTGCAATGATCATAGTTTATCTCCAAAGAAGGTGAGGTAGGGTTTTCCGTCGGCGAGGCGAAGTAGGTAAAGAGCAAGTTCGCGAAGGTGGTAGTCGCCCCACATGGCGGCCTCGCCGCAGGGGACTTTGCGTCCTTTTGGAATGTGGTCCCAGCCGTTGGGGCGGTGATAGACGGTATGGTGGAGAAGGCCCTCGTGATTGGGATCGGCGGAGAGATAGGGCTCGGAGAAAAGAGTCCGAGCGGTGGTCAGTCCAGCGGCGAGATAAGTTTGGGCAGCTTTTTTGTCGCCTTTTTTCTCGAGGATGCGGGCGAGGCGGAGAAGACCTTGAGCGGAGATGGCCGCGGCGGAGCTATCCACGGGCTCATATTCATTGAAAGGATCGGCGGGCCGGTTGAGGTAATCACCGAGATGGACGAGGCCAGGGGCGCCAGTATCCCAGTAGGGAATGCCGTCGGTGGGAGTTTCGCGAAGGTAGAAGTCGGCGGTGACGCGGGCGACTTCGAGGTAGCGATCGAGGATCTTTTGTTTCCCTCCAAAGTCTTTGAATTCGGATTCGGGTAGAAGCTCAAGGAATTCGTACTGTTCAGGGAAACCGCAGAGGAGCCAGGCGTGACCGCGGGTCCAGGTGGTAAAGGCGGAGTAGCCTTGTTGGGTGGAAGGGCAGCGGTAGGCGCCGTCGGTGACATTAAAAATAGATTCATGGACGACACGGCCTGGAACGTCGTAGGTGTCGCGACCTTTGCCGTAGTAGACATTGTAACGGGCGGTGGTTTCGGCGTGTTGTAGGGAGCGGTGGAGGAGATTGATTTTGGCGTCGTTTTCTCCCATGAGCCGATGACCGAGAATGTGAGCAAGGCTGAGGGCGCGAAGAGAGCGGATGGTATCGGAGAAGAGAGATTGAGGGCCGTTGAAAGAGCGGATGTAGCCGAGCTCGGGTGTGAGTTGGGTCCAACGGGAGGCTTGGACTGCGCCGCTGGCTTTTAGGGCGAGATCGTAGAAGTGGGATTCCCACTCGTTCGAGGGGAGTCGCCCTTCGCGGAGGAGTCGGCGCAGATTGCCGTAGGTGCTGACATTGTTGAAGCCGTGATCGTGGACCCCGATGTGGGTGACGTGGACGGCCATTCGGCGGAGGGTGGCGTCGCGACCGATCTGGAGCATGGATTCATCTCCGGTGGCATCGTACTGGAGGATGGCAGAGCCGTAGACGAAGCCTTCGGTCCACTCGGTCCAACCGCGGGAGGTGTATTTTCCCTCGATGGTAAAGACGGGGGTGCCGTCTGATTCTTTCCAGCGTTTCTGGAGGGAGAGGATTTTTGGAGCGGAGGCCTCAAAGACCTTTTTGGCGGAAGCTTGGAGACTTTTCGGGGTGAGGGAGGTATCGCTTTGGATCATAAATTAGAGGCGGCGAAGGTGTAACCCGCCGTCCAGGTAGATGACATCGCCGGTACTGAAGGGGAAATCGCCGCGGCAGATGGCTTTGGCGGCGAGGCCGACGTCTTCGGGCTTCCCCCAACGTTTTTGTGGGACGAGGCCTTCGGCGATGAGTTTGTCGTACTTGTCTTTTACTCCGGTGGTCATGTCGGTGGCCATGACGCCTGGGCGAAGCTCGATGACTTGGACGCCTTCGGCGGCGAGGCGGGTAGCCCATAGTTGGGCGGCCATGGCGAGGCCGGCTTTGGAGATACAGTATTCCCCGCGGTTGACCGAGGCGGTGTTGGCGGAGATCGAGGTGACGAAGATCAGTTTATAGCCACCTGGGAGAAGAGATTTTCCTGGGTTAGCGAGCCAGTATCGGGCGGCGAGTTGGGTCAGGAAGTAGGGGCCCTTGAGATTCACAGTGAGGACCTCATCAAAGATTTCTTCTTTGGCGTCTGGGAGATCGGCGCGTTCGCGGGGGGCGATGCCTGCATTGTTGATCAGGGCATCGAGGCGACCGAATCCTTCGAGAACCCGCTGGATTAGGCTGGCACGGTCTTCGGAGGAGGCCAGTTGTGCGGGAACGGCGAGGAACTTCTGGTCTTTGGTTTTGGCGACAGCTTGGCAAGCGGCGACGGTTTCCTCGGCGGCTTGTCGATTGGAGGCGTAGTGGATCGCGAGATCGTAGCCTTCGGGGGCTAGACTGAGGGCGACTCCGCGGCCGAGGCCGCGGCTGGCACCGGTGATAAGAATGACAGGTCTCGACATGAGACAAAGAGTACCCCAATGGAAAAAGAAAGAGGATGGAGGAAACCGCTTTACTTAGCACAAAAACGACTTTATTTTATGTCCTAATGAAGATTCGCTCTAAAAGCCCATTTCGGGAGGCTCCCTTGCAGCCGTTGCTCTTGAGGAACCTCCAGTTGCGCTGTGGGGACTGGTCGATCCGATCGCTTCGGGTCAACCGACACCTGCAACCGTTCGATCGGGTGGCTCCCCATCGGCATCTACATGGGCAGTTGCTTTTGTATTTGCGTGGGCGTGGGGAGCAGCAGGTGGATCAGAAAAAATGGTCGGTGGGAGCGGGGGCGGTTTTCTTTATTCCTCCAGGAAAAAAACATGCGTTTCGGGAGACGGGTCCGAGGCGGGCGATCTGTTTGGTGGTGGATTTAGCGGGGGGAGGTGTCAGGCGGTGGGGTTTTCGGCATGGATTTCTTCCAGCGGAGCGGATGGCGGAGGTGCGGCAGAGGGTGGCGGGGATGGGGGTGGGTCGATCGAGTGGGTTAGAGCTTTCGGCGGGGAGTGCGGCTCTACTTGTTTTGGAGGTATGTCGGCAAGCGTGTCGAGGCGTTGCCGTAAAAAACGAGGTGGGTTCGCCAGTTATTCGGCGACTGGAGCGGGTATGGAGGATGGATGAAGAGGGGAAGTGGCCGAGGCCTGGAGAGTTGGCCAAGCGGGTGGGATTGCAGAAAGATTATTTGAATCGGATGGTACGGCTCTCTTCAGGATTAACTTTGGGTCAGTGGCGGGCGGGTGAACTTCTGCGATCGGTGGAAGCTGACATTAAAAAAGGGCTACGTGTTTTCGATGTGGCTGGGAGGGCGGGCTTTACCGATCAGAACTACTTTTCTCGGTGGTTTCGCAAGCAGACGGGCCTGGCTCCAACTAGATGGCGTAAATAGTTGATGAACAGCTACATATTTTACTATAAAGTATAACGTGTTAATCTAACTTATATTGGTAATTGTTCGCTTACAGGGCTAGAATTGTAAGTGAAGTGAGAATTGTTTTTAGCCAAGATTGGCGTCGGACGAAGATCTGTACAATTTTTCGTTCTCTCTGCTTTGGCTTGATTGGAATCTTTGCAGTTACTCAGGGAATGGCGACTGACTACTACGTCGATAGTGCAACCCAATTTAATTCTTTGGTGGATAAAAATAATGCGAATTTTTCGACACTGAGAGCGGGGGATCGAGTTTATCTCAAAGGCGGTTCGTGGGATGGATTAGTTAGCACGCTGACCGGTTCGATGACCGATGCGGAGGCTCAAACGAATCCGGCCATAATTCTGGCGTGTGATGGAAAATATAGCCCAACAGTGGGTGGAGTGACTGTCAATGGTCTTACCGCCATTATTTTCAAAGGAAAGGGGATCACTTTTTCTGGGGTCACCTTCAGTTCGTTTAGCGGGATGAAAAAAGCCGGTAATTTTAACGACTACAGTGGGGGAAATAGCAGAGTGATTCCGGAGATCAACGAATCATCAGCTTACATGATCTCACTTGATGGGGGATCACGATACATGACTCTCTCTCATCTCAAATTTGACCACTGTGGAAGGGATACCGTCGATTATCTCAATAACGATCACTATGGGGCGTGGATCTACAGCGAAGGATACCGTAATACGATTCAGTACTGTGAAATGGAGGGCCGGGACTTCTACCCAAACGACATCAATGTCTCCGATCCCACCCTACGGAAGTCGATTCGGCAGGCGACAGTCGTGATCTACAAGGACACGAGCACTCCAAGCCTGGATACGCAATATGGTTACCATACCATCCATCACAACTATTTTGGACCAAGGAAAATTCCAAACAGCGGAGATTCTCGATTGCCCACCGCGGCAGACGGTTCGCTGGCAGCGGATCTTTCCAACGGATGGGAATGTATCCGTGTGGGAAATAGTAGTTTCGTGGAGGTCGATTTTAACTGCACCATTGAAAAAAATACCTTCTACCAGGCCATCCAGTCTGTTGATGGGGGACCTAACGACAACACCGGTGAACCGGAAATGATTTCAAACAAGTCCCGTCGGAACACCTACCGCTACAACACGATTCTGAACAACTACGGGCAGCTCTGCCTGCGGCAGGGGGACTACTGTACAGTTCAGGGTAACTACTTCCTTGGGGGTGGAGCTTATGATGGAAATGGAAATATTGTTTTGACGGAAACTAGGAATAACCAGATGGGCGGTGTCCGGGCCTTCGGGTTTGGCCATACAATCGCAAACAACTATTTTTACAAGCTGCACGGCGACGGGATTCGTTCAGCACTTATCTTGGGCTCTGGTGCCACCACCACAGGGACGCTTTCCAGTCTGATTAATGGAGCCAACGGAGCCGCCTATGAAACGGCCAACTATGCTCAAGTCATCGGGAACAGCTTCATTGATTGCAAAGTGCTCACTTTGGATAATGCGAACGGGGAACTTTACCCGGTCTATGGGACGACCTTCTTCAATAATTTGGTCTACTACAGCGCCAATATCACCGGTAGTGGTCTGATCGGAAACACCACCGCGGGCTATGGAAGTCTCCTCCTGAGCGACCATGGCGGGCGGGCCGCGGGGAACTATGTCTATTCGGCGAGCACTTCTCAGTTGGGAAATGCGGTATCCATCTTAGGAGGCAGCGTTTGGTTGAAAGAGACTTTCACTCCATACACCAACGGCCAAGCACTCAGCTTTACGCTTTCGCCACAGTTAATCAATAATGGTAATCCCACAAACTACACCAAGGTTACCAACGATGGTGGGAATGTGGCCCAATATCTAAAAACAACAACGACCGGTGGGTCGCAGGTGATGTTCGCGTTTTCCCCGACAAACACCATGACGGCGAGAACGAATGGGTACGTTTCGTTCCGAGTGAAACAAAACGTGAATACAGGTATCCCAAGCACCAATACGTTTGATGTCGGAATTGGAAACAACGTTCTCAACACGTCAATCTCCTCATCCACTGACCGGTTAATCGGACTGTCTTTCAAGCAGAGTGGTACTGTTACGAATACTTTAGTGGTGAAGTCTGTCGATACGACTGTAGTTAGTAGTTTTACCAACTCCACCTCCACCTCCTTTTCGAAAGTGGAGATCTGGTTTAATGACAATGAATCTGTCTCGATGCCCTATACTGATCCCTCGGGTGGATCTCAAAACTTGTCCACGAATAGTTTTGTTGTCTACCTAGGGGGAGCACTTGTCACTCCCTCCGCCTCCGGATCGCCTCTGGCGGGGGCTAATGGCGCTAGCTTAAATATTGGTAAAATTGGTTTTAGCACTGGTTCCAAGTTCGCGATTGACTTTTCTTTTGACGACATCTTTGCCGCAGATTCGGAAAATACGAGTTTGAATGTTATCAGCAGTTTGCCGGCTGATAATCCACTTCTGAGTGGGACGTACGACGTGCTCACGGTTCCGGCGGGAACAAGTTCTCTCCTTGGGAAAGCATCCGCCCTCCCGAGTATCAATGACACCTCCGCCACTGGAGCGGACTACAATCTGGCAGGAACGGTGGCGACGTATGGGGCGCTGGATATGCGTGGCTTGTCCCGGCCCATGACGGGACGAGATATCGGTAGCTATGAGGTGGAGGTTATCGGTGCTGGGAACCGGCCGCTTCGTCGAATGGAGGTCGGTTTGGTTGCAGCGACCTACCCGAGCGCAATTCAGATCAACAGCATTGCGCAGGGGGTTGCTTTTTCTCAGCAGTTGAGTGCTTCCTTTGGCACGGGCACGTTAAGCTGGTCGGCCATTGGAGCTTTGCCCACGGGTTTGAGTCTGACAACTGAGGGACTGCTTTCGGGGACGGCATCTGGAGGAGGAACCTATCCCGTGACGATTCGGGTTACCGATGCGAACGGAAGTTACGCGGAGATATCCACTTCTCTGACTGTGGTGGCACCCCTTGCGGCTCCGGTCATCAGTAGTTCGGGCAGTGCGACTGGCGGGAAGGGCACGGCTTTCAATTACACCATCACGGCCTCTGGCTCTCCTACTTCTTATAACGCGACTCCTTTACCTGAAGGGATGAATATTAATACTTCCACTGGAGCCATCACGGGAACGCCAACGATTGGGGGTACTTTTTCTATTACGCTCTCGGCTACGAACTCGGGTGGTTCGGGAACGAAACTTCTCACGCTGACGATCAGTGACGAGTTCGATGCGTTGCGGTTGAAGTGGCGGACGACACTAATTGACGACGTAAAGAGCTCAAAAACAGTTGATAGCATTAACACTCGATCATCTGGCTATCAAACGACGATGCTTTACGCCCTGACGGGAGTTAAAGTGGTAAACGGTGGCTCGGATTATACGAGTGTGCCGACTGTGGTTGTTAACGGGGGAGGGGGTACGGGAGCCATTGCGACAGCAACGATCGCGGCAGGAAAAGTGTCGGCTATCACAGTGACGAGCGTGGGATCTGGCTACACCACAACACCTGCGATTTCGGTAAGTGGGGGTGGCGGGAGTGGTGTTATTGCGACCCCCATCGTTTCGATTTGGAGTGATCTTCCGCTTGCTGCGCAGACGGGGGTGAGCGCGGACGTGGCCTCGGGAAATATCGCGGACTCTTTCAAGCGGTTGGAGCACATGGCCCAGGCGTACGCGATACAGGGCTGTGCCCTTTATCAAGATCCCACCCTCTTGGCAGCCATTACGGGTGGCTTGGATTGGCTGACTTCGAATGTTTACACCTCAACGGGTACGGTTTTTGGAAACTGGTACGATTGGGATATCGCGGGTCCGCAATCGCTGAACAACGCGGCGATCCTTCTTCTGTCCAATCCCAGTGCGTTGAGCTCGACCCAAATCGCGAATTACGTCAAAGCGGTTTATAATTACGGCCCCAATAGTGTGAACTTCAAAGACAATTTCTGGTGGGGTGCCTTGACGGGGGCGAATACTTCGAATGTGGCTCTGACTACGGCGATCCAAGGTATTTTGCTTGGAAATAGTACGACGACAGTTACCCGCTTTTGGCATAATACCGCCGGTCATCCCATCAATCCCCAGACTGATTATGTTGTTAGTGGGAGACTTTTACTGAATGAGGCTCAGGGGAATCTGAGCGGCGATAATCCGCTTGATTGGTCCGGTGAAAGCGTTTTTACGCCAGTCACAAGCGGGGACGGCTGGTACGCCGATGGTTCTTTCATTTTCCATTACAACATTCCCTACACAGGTTCGTATGGTCAGGAGTTGATGGAGAATATTGCCATCTTGGTGAAGCTTCTCAACGGCTCCACGTGGGGAATCACCGATCCAGATCTCTCGAATATCTACGGCTGGATCACCGAGGGTACCATGCCACTGATGTATCGCGGGGCCATGATGG
>CANESK010000048.1 GCA_947441075.1 Verrucomicrobia subdivision 6 bacterium | reverse complement strand
TGAGGGGTTGAATTCATACCAGTTAGTGTCTGTGGTGTTCCAGGTACCCGAAGCACCACCGTTCCATGTCAGGTTTTTTGCTGAAACATTCGTCCTTGTGACGGTTCCGTTAAAGATGATGTCAGGGTTGGCGTTGTTGACGATTCGAAAGGTGCCGTTCGTGTTAGTCGCACCAAAACAAACCAGGCGAAAAGTAATGGTTTGGCCGCCATTAACGACCACCGGCGAACTCGCCCAAGCCTCGCTGAGGGAGGTGAGGGAGGAGGGCGCCGCCGAATTGGTCGAAATGGCTACGGAATTCGTGCCAGACAAAGTTGAGCTAATAAACCCATTCGTACTATAGAAGAGACCGATTTGCCCATTGGTTGCCCCTGGACCGGAACTTCCTCTGGAGACGTCAAACTGGCCAATTCCATCCAAGGAAAGTTGGTAGTCGGTTCCCACAGAAACTGCCCATTGAAAGTAATTCGTATTCGCAATCGCGCTGGTGAAGTTTAGGTCAGCACTGTTCGTTTTCCACCCCGTCACCTGCCAAGAATTAGCCGAAGCGGTACCAGCCACCAAGGGAGGAATCTGGATGCTGAGTTTGGTTGCACTGAGGCCAACAGCTGTTGAGGGTAACCCTTGACTAGCGGAGGTATCGCGTGGTGGGATGTCCCACGAGACGACATTCGTTCCGGCGAGGGTGGAGAAAATTTGTCCCCAGGAGAATGCGGAGAAGATAAGAACAAACCCGACTACTGGCTTAGTCATTAGTGGATTTTAACTCATGAAGAGCAATTTTGCAAGTGGCTGGTTTTTGAGCAATCGCTACGAATTTAGTCATAAGTGATTGATAATAGAAAGGTTGTATAAGTTTATCTAATTCATGAACGGTACGGCCCAATACGCCTACTCGTTTATGCCCATGATTCAACAATAAATGATCCGCATGGTCGGTTAGAGGCAACCGACACTACCAAATTCTTATCCCGCCAACGGAATATCAGTCATCAACCTCACCCCAGGTTGAGCCGCCAGTAGCCTTGGAATGCAGTTCACCACCGCCGCCACCGTCGCCCGATCTCCCGCTACTCCACCCTTCAGATACGCCTCGATCGGCGGATCACTCTCCAACTTCACCAAATCATGTGGATCCTTCGCATCCAGATACATCTTCAAATCAAAATGAATCGAGTGACCCTTCGCCGATTTCGATTTCACCACCTGATGCAACCCGCAGGTCAGACCCTTCTTCACCGTGAAAAACTCGGTCTGAATATCGTGATCCGCCACCATCGGTTCCATCGTCTCAGTCACCTCCCCCATCTTCCACCCCAACGAGTGAGCCACCAGCAGAAGCGACTCCTTAAAGCCCGCGTGCCCCGCCTTGCCCTCACTCCACAACTTTAAAAACTCCTTTGGCTCCAACCCACTGCCAATTTTCTTCTGCAACGGTTGCCTGCGAGTAGATGCATTCACCACCCGCTCCCCATAGACACCCTGCACCGTCCGACACACCCCCGTCAGACAGACAGGCAATAGATCCAGCACAAACCCTGGGTTCACTCCCGTCCCCAAAATCCTCCCCCCACTCCGCAAACAAAGTTCATGATACTCCTTCGACTCTTTCGGAGCCCGAAACGCTGGGAAAAGTAACTCCTCACAAGAAGAAACCACCGCTAGTCCCTTCTCCAACATCGGTCGGCACTGGGTGAAGGTAACCCCCGCCCGTGATCCCGCTGTGTGCACCACCACCTCAGGCTGAACCTCACTCCACATCGCCGCAAAACTTGGATAAACTTTACCCGCTGTAACCTCCTTCAACTGACAAACCTCCGCCAGCCCCTTTCCCTCCAACTCAGGCGAGATATCGATTCCCCCTACGATTTCATACTCCTCGCGCTCCGCCAAGAGTTGCACACAACTGCGCCCAATCGGTCCCAGCCCAAACTGCGCCACCTTGATTTTTTTACCCACTAAGGGATGATTGAATATGATTTGGAGTCCTATGAGAAGCCTAATATCTTTTTTACTCATTCCTCTGATAACTTTTTTTTTCTTCTCTCCACTTTCCACTCAGGCCGCCATGCAGGCCGACTCCTCCGCAGGAATCGTTGTTTCTGGCAGTAAAGAGTCCACCCAAGCAGGTATCAAAATCCTCCAGCAAGGTGGCACCGCCGCCGATGCCGCCGCCGCCGTCTCCCTCACTCTCGGCGTGACCGAACCCTTCAACTCCGGACTCGGCGGGAAATTCGCTGCCCTCTACTACAACGCCTCCACCGGAAAAATCTCCTACCTCGAAGCCCTCGATCAAGCCCCCGCCACCATCCCAATCGACGAACTTCGCAAAAAACCCTCCGCCCAACGAGCCCGTGGCTACGGTAGCGCCTGCATCCCTGGGTGCGCCGCCGCCCTCGATCTCCTTCACAAAAAGTGGGGCAAGCTTTCCTGGAAAGAGATCTCCGCCCCCGCCATCTCCGCCGCTCGCAACGGCTTTCCCCTGCCCGATAAACAGATCGTGGAGTTCACCAGATCTTACGAGCTCGTCACCCAAGATCCCGTCGCAGGCAAAATCTACTATCCCAACGGCAAAGTTCCCGAAAAAAATCAGATCCTCAAGAATCCTGATCTCGCCAACACTTTGGAAAAAATCGGCGAAAATGGAGCCGACTCCTTTTACCACGGAGAAATCGCCGACCAACTGGTCCGCGCCTCCCAAGCTGGAGGGGGATGGTTCTCTAAAGAGGATTTTGCGAAATATCGGGTACGGGAAAATCCTCCTCTCGTCCAAGAGTATAAAAAATATCGCATCTACGCCTCCGCCCCACCCATCACCGGCGGTGCCACCGTCCTCCTCACCCTCAAATCCCTCGAAGCCGACTCTTGGCAAGAGATCCCATCCATGAGCTTACCCCGCATCGAAAGAGTCGGCCACGCGTGGCAAAAAATCTTTCCCATCGTCTCATCCAATTTCGGCGATACCCCCGACATGGCTGAACGCATCGCCAAGGTCTTCTCCCCCTCCAGCCTGGCTAAACTGATCCGGAGTATTCACGAATCCACCCCCTCCACCCCCGCCTCAGCGGAAGAAGATCCCGGCAACGGCGAGACCACCCACTTCGTGGTCATCGATAAGGCAGGCAACATCGTCTGCGCCACTCAATCTCTCAGCCTCCACTGGGGCGCAGCCGTCGTCCCCCCAGGCACTGGCATCCTCTTGAACAACAGCCTCTCCAACTTCGGTTTCGGCACCAAGAAGTACGTCAACTCTGCCGAGGCCGGCAAACGCCCCCGCAGCACCTTGGCCCCCGTCCTCGTTATGGAAAACGCTAAACCCATCCTCGCCATGGGATCCCCCGCCTCCGACCGCATCCCCACAGGCGTCTACCAAGTCCTCAGCAATCTGCTCGATTTTGATATGGATCCTATCGCCGCCATCGATCAACCCCGCTTCCATCTGCGCCGTGCCAAAAGCCCGTCCGAACCCAACAACTTCTTCGATCTGGAAGAAGGATTCGACCCCGCCTTGGCCGATGCCTTAAAAAAGGCAGGATGGCAGATCGGTTTCAAGAAACGAAACGAGTACTATTTTGGCAGTGTCAACCTCATCCGAATTCTGCCCAATGGGAAGAGAGAAGGCTTTGCCGACGAACGTCGCACCAACTGGGCCCTCAGCGAATAGTCTCCGCTGGCCTGCCGTGCGTGCTCTCTTCCTCTTTCTGATGGTCGGCTCTCTATCTTCCCTCCAAGCCACCGAGGGATTTGTCGCCTCCGTCCAACCCCTAGCCACTCAAGCAGGTCTCGATGCCCTCCGCGCAGGAGGCAATGCCATCGATGCCGCCGCCGCCGTTGCCCTCACCCTCGGCGTGGTCGACGGTCACAACTCAGGCATCGGGGGCGGCTGTTTCTTCCTCGCTCGATTGGCAGACGGAACATTCATCGCCTTAGACGGCAGAGAAACCGCCCCCGCCAAGGCCACCCGCGATATGTACCTCAAGGACGGTCAAGTAATCTCCGCGTTAAGTAAAACAGGTCCCCTCGCCTCCGCCACCCCTGGGGCTTTGGCCGTCTACGAGGAAGCTGTACGCCGACACGGCAAACTCCCCTTCGCAAAAGCCTTCAGCGCAGGCATCCACCACGCCGATCAGGGATTCCCGATCGATCGGGTCTACGCCAAGAAGTTGGCAAGCCAAGTCACCAACCTCGCCCTCTTTCCATCCTCCAAAGCCATTTTTCTCAAATCAGACGGCTCTCCATACCTCGAAGGCGAAACGATTGTGCAAAAAGATTTGGCGGAAAGTTATCGTCAGGTAGCCAAAAACGGAACTGCCTGGTTTTATCAAAAGACATTTCCCAAAACTGTGCAGAAATACATGAAAGCCAATGGCGGCATTCTCAGCGCCAAAGATTTTCAGGAATACCGTTTTCAAGAGAGAACCCCCCTCACCTCTTCCTATCGGGGGTGGACGATCCTCGGCTTTCCCCCGCCCAGCTCGGGAGGAGTGCACGTGGCGCAGATGTTAAACATCTTGGAAGCGATCGAATCTAAAATGCCGAAGCCTGCCACACCCGAATTCATTCACCGAATGACCGAGGTAATGAAACTCGCCTTTGCCGACCGTGCCTACTGGCTGGGCGATCCCGCCTTTGCCAACGTGCCTCGTGGCCTGACCAACGCGGTTTATGCCAAAGAGCTAGCTGCGAAAATTGATTCCAAAAAAGCTGCCTCGGTGGAACACGGCACCCCGCCCGATTGGCAGAACAACTGCTTTGAGAAACACACCACCCACTTCTGCGTGGCCGATGCCGAGGGGAACTGGGTCTCCTGCACTTCAACGGTGAACACCGCTTTCGGTTCCAAGGTAGTAATCCCTAGGACAGGCATCCTCCTGAACAATCAGATGGACGACTTTTCTGTGGCTCCAGGTGTGCCCAATCATTTCAAGCTGGTCGGAGGGGAAGCGAACGCCATCTCCCCAGGCAAACGACCTCTCTCCAGCATGAGCCCCACTCTTGTGATGAAAGATGATCGCGTAGTGATGGCGATTGGAGCCGCAGGGGGTCCGACGATCATCTCCCAAGTTTTACTGGGCCTGAGCTATGCCTTGGATGCCAAAATGAAACCTTCCGAGGTGGTTTCTCAACCCCGCTTCCATCAACAGTGGTCCCCCGACCAGATTCGGATGGAGAAATCGATTCCCGCTGAAACAAGGGAGAAACTGAAGGCGATGGGTCATACAATCGACGACACAGAGGATTTTGGTACGAGTCAGATCCTGATTCAGAGTTCGGACGGTTCATTTTCAGGCGCCACCGATCCACGTTGCGTAGGCCAAGCCGCAGGAAGCCGCTAAATCAGCCACCAGTAACGCCCCGACCAGAGTCGGGGCAACAACCGAGGAAAAATATCCAAAATCACTCCCTCTTTGTTTTCCTCTCTTCCCTTACTAAAAATCAAAAATTTAACATCCAAAATCACTCCCGCCCCCCTTTCCGTCCTTTGCGACTCTACCCCGACCTGCCCCGATCGGCGTCGGGGCCGGCGTCGGGGCGTAGCGCGAGCAATTCCTTCCCCATTCAAAAATTCAACATTCGAAATCAAAAATCCGCGCGTGAGCGCGTCCCGCCACCGCCTCTACGGCCCCAACTTCACCTGATAAAATCTTTTAGAAAAGTTGGCCGCATTCGGATCAGACCAAACATAAGGAAAGACCGTCGGCGTGGTCGTAGTCAGATTCACCCAACTCACCAGGTCTTCCGAGGCCCAAACGGTATAATCCGGTCCCAGCTGCCCACTCATGGAAAGTTGTAACTGGGGATAAGAAGATCCTCCAGCAGCCGGGATCCACGATGGGGTAATCTGCGGAGCGGTGGCAGGATTCACCGTCGTCTGGAAATTGAGGGTAGAGCTCAATCCTCCGACTCCACTTTCCGTTGCCTTAATTACCATTGGGTACGCTGCCCCCGATTGAGCAATCGTCGGCCTCCATGTAACGGTTCCCGTGGAAGGGTTCACGGCGCAACCTACGGGTCCGGAGACAAGGGAATACCCCAGAGTTGCCCCCTCCACATCGGTGGCGGTTGCAGGGATAGCTAAGGCGACCCCAGGGTTGATCGTTCGATCCGCCACAGAGGAAAAAATCGGAGCGTCGTTGACAGGATTGACCGTTAGATAAAACCATTCCGTTCCCACTCCCCCGCTTGAGCTGGTGGCGGTCACCATCACCATAGCGTTCGATCCATAAGCGTTAGCTAGCGGAGTCACCGTCAACGTCCGATTCAGCCCGCTCCCTCCAAAAGACATTCCTGAGGAGCCGACGAGAGAACTACTGGCAGAGGTGGCGGCAAGAGCGGCGGCAGGATCCCCCAGAGTAAGCGAAAGAGGAGAGGTAGGGTTGTCTTCTGCGATGACCGTGTCGGTAAAATGGGTCATCGAAGGAGGCGGCGCCAAGGTGGTCAGCTTTATTCCTACGTGGAGAGGGAAATATTCTTCTAAGGCTAAGACAAGCTCGGCGGCAAAGGTCGCGCGCGATTCGCTGGAATCCCTGACACCCGTGTAGTTACACTCCATCTGGATCGCATTAATCGTCCCCGTATTCGGGCTCATGGTCCCATGAATTTCGACGGTGTAGCCTCCCGAAAAATATTCATTATCGCCACCGCCTGTCGTCTTGCCTGGGTTGGGAAGATCCAAGCTGGGAACGCTGGGGTAGCCCCGTAGACCGATAAGCGTGCCGAGGCTGAAAGACCCTCGGATCAATTCTTCAAAAGAAACCCTCGTTCGATTAGCCAACTCGCGGACGCAGGAAATATCTTTATCGGATGTAGAAAAGGAGTTTTTGTTCAGAGTCGCGGTAGAAAGATTATATCCCAATTCCAACCGTTGGAGGGTGTGGCCATGGCCATGAACATCAATTAGGAGGCCTCGACCGTAGCTACTCGTGACCGACTCCTTTGCCATGCGGATGAGGTTATGGTACTCGTTCCAGACCGCTTCCGTGGCAGCAACTCCTTGGGCTCCCTCAACGATTTCACGATTGCAGTCGATCTTTGTCCGGGGCACCCGACAGATGATGACGTGCGGCCACCTGCCAAATCGGTTAGAACAGGCCGTTCTAATCGCTCGAGAAAGCTCTGCCGTATTTGAATCCGTGGTGAAAGTTCCAGTCGTTCGATCGAGCAGGGCGGAGGCGGAGTCTGTACCCCCGTGTGGGGCAGTAATGATTAGAGGAAGATTACCAGCCACGTACTCGGTATAACTATTGGCACCAAGGTAGACTTGTCCAGGAATGTACTGTGCATGCAGAAAAGGTACCAAACACAAAAACAGCAGAGCCAAAAGGCCGTTCCAAACAGGAACGGCTGAGGCATAACCAGAGAAATTGCGCTGGATACGATCGAATTGTCTGATTTTTCACATTAGCACATTTCATCGTTTTTCTCAAGACCCCCAATTTCTACCCCTTCGCGCGTAAGCGCCTGCACGTCCCGCACATCACGACTCATCACCCCAATCCCGAGGGCGCGTCTGCGTCTCTACCCCGACCTGCCCCGATCAGCGTCGGGGCCGGCGTCGGGGCTTGGCGTGAGCGATCTCAATCAACAAAAAAAAGGGCCACGCCGAAGCGTGACCCTTTTCTTAAATATGTTTTTAGTCGCGGTCGGTTCAGCTCTGCTTCCGACGCAGAAGCCGAGTCATCACCAACCCACCTAAGCCAAAGGCCAGCAAGGCCCCAGTAGAGGGCTCGGGAACGGCCTTCAAGTTGAGGATACGCAGGCCGCCTTCTGTTGTGCCCGTGACCACCTGGAACCCACCGTTCGGCTGAGAACCGCCATTGAAAAACTCTGAAGTAATATTAAAGAGGTCTGTCACATTCGTGCCATCGGCGAAACCGGTTCCAGTGAACGCTCCCGCTTGGGCAATGACCCAGGAGGAGGATGTCGACGTGCTGTAGTTAGCAAGAGACAGACTTTCCAAAACCAAATCCATTTTCGAGCTGAAGGAAAGTGCGCTCATATCCAGCACCCCACTCACCGAGAACAGATCCCAATTTACTCCGGCTGTGCCAGTCGCATCGTCGATCTGCCAATTGTAGATCGAGCCACCTTGGAATATTGCCGAAGCAGCCGTCAGCGTTCCAGGACTGTTCCCAGGGTTGAGCGCTCCACCGCTATTTAAGGTAACTGCACCTACCGTTCCCGATCCACCTAAACTACCTGTCGCATTCACCGTCACTGCTCCCACGGAGCCATTGACCACCAGAGCCCCCTGATTGACCGTGGTTCCACCCGCGTAGGTGTTCGCCCCACCCAAGGTTAAGGTATTTGCATTCGTCTTAATCAACGCGCCCCCTCCAGAAATCACCCCGTTCAGGGCCATATTCACCACCGCAGGGTTCGTAACTGGGTTAGCAGAAGTCCCAGTAACAAAATTAGTATTCCCGCCAACCTCGATTGCACTATTATTAAGTACAATATTATTTGTGATCGTGCGATTGAGGTTATTTAAGCTCGATGTCACGGCCTTGAGTGCATTAGTCCCCACGCCAGAGAAAGTCAGATTTCCACTCCCCAAAGCGGTGTCACTTCCCAAGCTCAATCCGGGATTGTTCGTACCGAAATTGGCAGATGCCATTACGGTTGTGCCGCCCGTGTAGCTGTTGTTGCCGTATAAAACTAGGTTTTTGGTGGATGTTAATTCCGCGATTTGGCGCGTTACCACCAGGCCGGTACCGTTTGTGATATTACCGAATAGGTGGGTTGTGTTGGCAAGTGTGAAGGTACTGCTCAAACCATTTAAATTTATGTCACCACCCAGAAAACTGCTGCTCCCAGTACCAAAGGTCACATTACCCAAGGCGTTAATGTTATTGTTGACCCTTCGATCTGCATCAAGAATATTTCCCGAGATGCTGGAATCTTGACCGATGCCGGTGCCGTCATATAAAGTTACTGTGCCAAGGCCAAGAGCATTAATACTACCGCCGTAACCAAGAGATCCTTGCTGGACAGTAATATCAGCGAAATTGTTACTGTTCCCAAGTGAGAGTTTAGCAGCACCTGTTTTGGTGATGCTATATTGCGACCCAGCAATCGTTTGGTTCCATTCCACGTTTCCAACTGTATTGATGGTGGAATTTTTCGATAACACTGTTGACCCACCAGCATTGGTGGAAAACGCCATTCTCCCAACTTCCCCTGCCGCTCCAGAGGTGAATCCACCGTTAAGATTAACACTATTGTAGAGGGTTCTACCTGTTGATCCCCCGGCGTTTACATCTGTTGCCAAGGAGGATGATTGCAGTGTGCCCCCCTCTAAAGTGATCGTTCCTGTGCCTAAAGCGTGGGTTTGCATCTGATTGTTAACCGTCGAACCAGGCAAGTTGGTCAAACTTCCATTTCCTACAATCCGAACAGTCCCCTCCTTCATCGTAAAACCACCGGTCCAAGAGTTATTCGTACCGAAGGATTGGATACCAGATCCAATTTTTGTTACCGCCCCACTTCCAGTCAGATTACCAGAAAAACTGTTGCTGGTGCTCCCAAAGCCAATTGTAAGGTTGTTGGCTTGTATATCGATCACTGAAGTAGTGGCTGCTGAGTCAACCGCGCGAACCGTTTCATTGCCTCCCAAGCGTATCGTCGAACCGATGGTGGGCTTGAGCACGGAGGCGTCTGAAATTCTTTCATTTCCGGAAGTGAGAAGAACACCTCCACCTGAAGATATGGTATCTCCCGTATAAGTGTTGCTAGCGGTAAGAATCGCAGTGCCCGCTCCAGCCTTTGTCAGACTACCAGCCCCACCCAACACAACAGAGATAGTTTTCGTACCACTAGAGACAGTCATAGTCGAACCAGTGCTTGCGTTTACCAAGCCAGCACCGCTCACCGAGGCATTATCCACAACTAGAGTTTGGACATTGTTCGTGTTGTTTACAGTTAAAGTTCCATCACCAGACTTACTGATCGATGTCGCCGTTAGCACCCCACCCTGCATAACCGTATTGGTGACCCCCCAAAAGCCCACTGCGCCAGCCGTAACTCCCGCGTCTTGTACAGTGAGAGTGCCTCCGTTGATCCAGGCATCTGAACCAGACACAAAGCTCGTAGCACCACCCGTACCATTCAAAGTCCAATCAGGTGACGTGTAATTCCATGCGCCAGCGCCACCGTTCCAGAAGTAGCCTGTTACTGATGTGACAAACGAGGTTGTTGAAAAACCTGTTCCGGTGGTGGTGGTAAAGTCAGTCCCGGAGCCAGTCGAGCTGGTCGTCCAATTTGCCGAGTTGAGAATCCCTGCTTTGGCTGCAGCAATGTTTGCTGCAGTGTCTGGCCCATATGCTGTGTAAGTTCTCGTTCCGTTGTAGTAAGCATTATCAGATGTCGTTGGGAATAAGAAAGCAGTCGAACCCGCCGTTAAACCATTTGGCATAGTAACAAGGTTTGCGCCAGCCGAACTCTCAAAGTCCATCGCATAGATGTTAACCTGTGAGGTGTTGGCAGTTCCTTGATACACTGTCACTGAATCACCCGATGAGCTGAAGTTCGGCGCCCCACCGGTCCCATTCGCTACTGTTCCTGCAGAGGCTGTGTTTAACGTCGTAGCCGAACCATAAATCTTTATAACAGATCCCGCCGAGAAACTCGCCCCGGAAGTCCAATTAAGAATCCCCTCACCTGTAGCCATTGCCGTTGCAGTGGTAAAATTATTATCAGTAAATGAGAGAACCGTGGTTGCATCAATATTTTTCCAAAGAACAAACAGAATGGCGTCTGGATCATCTTCACGATATCCGAGGATCTGCACATCACCAGCGGCTAGGACTGTGGCGGCTTGGGATGATTGCCCAGCCAAAATGGCGACCAAGGTAAAAGACAGAATTATTTTTTTCATATTCGTTACTCCTCGATTGACTGATGATCCGATGAATTTGTGTAACTTTCTGCTCATGTTATTTTGACTCCAAGTAAGTAGAAATGTTCAAACAAATATTGCTTTCGCCTGCGCGAACAACAATTTGGTCGGTTGGACATTTCTCCATCTAGGCAAAGTACTCAACTTTTTATAAAAATCAAGTGCTTTTAACGTTAAGCGTATCATTTTAACTAATAAATGCTTAAATGTATATTTTACAATGGTTTATAGACTATATAATCTGTTAATTAATTTGCTTTGCGCGTTAATTTACTGGTTTTAGATGCGTATTCTGATGGTTTTACGAACCTAAACCCATGAGCTGTCTTAACGACTTCCGACTTCCACCTCCTCCTAGCATACTTTCGAGCTAACAATCCACGCCCTTCGAAGTAACGCGCCTACGCGTAAGCGTGTCCCGTGAAAGCGGGATCCGGGGGACCCTAACCCCAAACCACAGCACCGGTAGGGCGGATCATCCGTGATCCGCCGATTCAACCGCTCAAAATTAAAAAATTCTATCGGCCCCGACTCTGGTCGGGGCCCTACCAAAGTTTGAGTTTTGTCCCTTTCAGCGAGGCGGCCTCGGAGATGCCGCCCTACCTAAGCTTCCAGCCTTCGATAATTCAAAATTAAACATCCGCGCGTGAGCGCGTCCCGCGTCTGCGCCCCGACTGGCGTCGGGGCTTTCCGACCTTCGCGTTCTTTGCGGCCTTGGCGTGAGCATCTACAAAAAAAGGGCCACGCCGAAGCGTGACCCTTTTCTTAAATATGTTTTTAAGTCGCGGTCGGTTCAGCTCTGCTTCCGACGCAGTAACCGAGTCACCACCAGCCCACCTAACCCAAAGGCCAGTAAGGCACCCGTCGAGGGCTCAGGAACGATCGTCACCGCACTGATAAAACCAGTGTCACCGCTAGCCAAAGTCGCACTTGTAGTGCCGATGGTGTACGACTGACCCAGCGCATCTCCAGTGGCGGCCATATACTGTGCCCATGTTTGGTAAGTTGCCGCGTTAAACGTCGTTGCCCCACCAGTGGCCTGGACAAACAGATTGAAGGTTCCTGATCCCAAGGAGAAGTCGCTTGCACTAAAGAATCCTGTCTGAAAGACACCAGGATTCAAACCCGCCAACGATCCAGCATTCAGGTAGATGGAGATTGCATTGGCAGACGTCAGAGTTTGAGTGAAGGGACTACCAGCTGTGGCCGTCGACCGAATCACGTCATTATTATACGCACCAGAGTTTAGCAACGAGGTGCTCGTAGCTTCAAAAGCAAAACTCATACCTGAAGTCGTATCTAACTGTCCGACTTGGAGCAACGCACTACTCGCTGAAGTAATAGTGGTTCCCGCAGTCAACAAACCAGCACCTCGCACCGTACCCGCAATTTTTCCTGAGCCAGAGACCGTTCCTCCCGCATTTACTGTCACATCTCCAGAGCCAGTAGCGGAACCAGTAGTGTTAAGCACAACCAAACCGCCACTGTTTACGGTAGTCCCCCCAGCGTAAGTATTATCACCAGAAAGAAAAAGAGTACGGGTGGCAGAACCGGATGCATCTGTGCTCAATCCACCATTACCCACCACTCCCTTAAAGTAGGTCGAATTATATAACGTTATGTTTCTCGTTCCCGCACCTAGGTCAACGTCGCCACCCAGGAAAACAGTTCGTGTTGAATCTCCGAATCCAACATTCCCATTAATAACGAAACGGTTGGCAAGGGTACGATCAGCATCTACCGTACCGATTGCAGCGGTTTGTCCGACAACCGTGCCAGCCGACATGGTCACCGTGCCAGTACCAAAGGCAGATTTGCTTTCATAACCTAACTGCCCCTCAGAAAGATTGATGCCCCCTGTAAAAGTATTTCCAGCCACAGCCGCGCCCTGCTTCGTAGTAGCACTTGTGTTGCCAAGGAATAACGCGCCAGTACCAGTTTTTGTGATGGTTCTTGCCCCACCTGTTTCACTGATATCGCTCGAGATTTTTAACGCACCTACTGACCCACTCGAAGGCAAAGTGGAGGAATTACCAACATAGAAATTCCCACTACTTCCTAAAACTAGGTTCAGCGCATATGTTCCAGTAGTTGTGGAGTTTCGAATAGTTTGAGAAAAGGCAGAAACTGTAGATATGAGATTACCATTCGCCTCAGACCTGCCTCCCACGAGAGTGAGGGTAGA
>CANESK010000047.1 GCA_947441075.1 Verrucomicrobia subdivision 6 bacterium | reverse complement strand
GGACCGGGAATGACGTACCTCTGGTGTTCCGGTTGTCGCGTCAGCGGCAGCGCCGGGTAGCTAAGTACGGAAGAGATAAGCGCGGAAAGCATCTAAGCGCCAAGCTCATCCGAAGATGACATTTCCCCATTAGGGACGTGGTAGATAATCACGTTGATAGGTCGCAAGTAGAAGCACGGTAACGTGTTCAGCTAAGCGATACTAATTTCCCAATAGGCTTGATCTCAGGATTTTCCGCGATGCGGTCCGCTTCCCTCGGGAAGCGGGTCGCCGGCGGACAATTCACTGAGTATTTTGATTCGCAATGAGTCGCTTGGAGTTTATTTCCAAGCCTCACCTGAAGTTTGTTATATCTCATACTGCGCAGTTGCCAGAGAATCCCTTTGGGATTCTTTGACATAAACTCGATCAGTCGGCAGACGGACTTTTCCGGAAGGAGAGATTATCTCCAAGCGGGACAGTGGTCTGGTGGCCTTAGAGTCGTGGTCCCACCCGGTCCCATCTCGAACCCGGAAGTGAAACGCGACATCGCCGATGGTAGTGCGTCTATAGGGCACGCGAGAGTAGGTCGTTGCCAGAGTTAATCGGCCCGGGGCTTTCAATAGTCCCGGGCCGGTTTTTTTTAAGGAAAGATCCCCCCGCTGGCCACTGCATCTAAGGAAATCTCTCAAACAACGACCGCCAAAGAGGTGGCCTACAGCTTCTAAAGATTATTTAGAACACAGCTAGTTTGACAAACCCCCTAGGACGAGGGATTGGGGGTCCTGGGGGTTTTTGTTCTTAGTCGAGGGCAGCCTCGTTAGTGTCGGAGAAATTGGTTTAATGAGCGCCGACGATTAGGGATAATTGCCCCAGCGAATGGCCAAAGCATATAATTGGAACTAGGTAGGGTCGACTATCAGAGTCCGCTCACTGAGCGACTATAAAAAATCAAACCATTAGTTAAAAATCACCAAAAAACATCAAGAATAGAAGGGCAGGGTAAATCTGGAACGCCCCAAACTACTGTAATTAAGAGCTATACAACTATATTGAAAAATTCAAAATAGTTGGCATAGATCGTGCTTATAAATATATAGCCAGTTCACAATCCAGTATTGGACTAGGCCGGAAGTAATAAAGAATCTTGAGGATTTTTTATCTTTCTATATAAGAGCTGGACAAAATTGGAGCTAAGTTTTGGTGAAAATTACGGCTTGGCTCCAGTTCAAACACAAACAGGAGATAGAAAATAAAATGATCAAGAATATTACAGCCCTTCTTGGCGTACTTGCGGCCGTGGCCAGCTTGTCCCTCGCGGACAGCGCTCCGGAAGCATCCGCTCAAGATACTAAAAAGATGGTTCAGAATAACTTCGTTGAGACCGCCCAGAAAGGCATCAAGCTCAGCGGATACGTCGATGCCGGTTACAGCTACAACTTTACTGGCACAGGCGCGAACTCGACTGTCAACAGCCGAGTGAAAAGCGACTCCGCCCAGCAGGGTGACTTTAACCTATATGCGGTGAAACTCGCCCTCGAAAAGGCGATGACCTCCGAGAACAAAGCTCAAGCCGGATTCCGGGTTGATGTAATGATCGGTGAAGACGCCAAGTACTTGGCGAATCCCGGCGCTGGCTATAACAATACTCAACAAGATTCGAACTATCTGTTCCTCGAACAGGCCTTTGTTCAACTCCGCGCCCCCGTGGGTAACGGTTGGGACTTCAAAATTGGTAAGTTCGCCTCCATCCTCGGTTACGAGGTAATGGAGCGTCCCGCCAACATGAACATCACCTATGGATTGCTCTATAACCAGTTTCCCTTCTGGTACACGGGTGTTCTCTCGTCCTACAAGTTTGACGAGTACCTCGACGGCAAGCTGGGTGTCGCCAACGGCGCAAACAGCGACAACAACACCACCACATCCGGTGGCAGCGACGGTGTTGCACTGCTGGCCTCACTCAACGTGACCGCCCCTGGTGGGAATGCGAATTGGAGCCATAACTTCGAGTACAGCACAGCCAGCGAAAACAATACGGGTTCAAACCCGACTGCAGCTAATGGCAACAACACGACACAGAACGCTTTGCCTGTCGAAGCTGGATCGACTTCAGCTGCAGGTGGCGCTTGGACGATTATCTATAACTCATGGGGCAACTGGTCTCCGAAGTTCGCCAACGATAAGCTCCTTCTTGCCTTCGATACCGTTCTCGGCAACACCGCTGGTGCGAATGGACAAAATAGTGGCACCGATGCAAAAAACAACACGACGTGGTGGGGTGCGTCAGCCTATGCGAAGTATCAGTTTAATGACTGGTTCTCCCTTGCTAGCCGTGGTGAATACTTCGGTGGTGATAACATCGCAAAAGTTAGCACCACAACTGCTAATACTCAGGGTGGTCTGAGTTGGTGGGAGTATACGATCACTGCAGGTTTCAACGTGATCGATAACGTTCTCCTCCGTGCTGAGTATCGCTTGGATTGGGGAACGAATATCTCTGGTTCGTTCAACCAGTCGCAAAATAGTGCAGGCCCGGCTCACTACGCTGGTGCCGAAGTTGTCTACAGCTTCTAAAGAATATTTAGAGCAGAGTTAGTTAAGAAACCCCTCGGACGAGAGTGATTGCTCGTCCGGGGGGTTTTCTTTTTTAGGGGTTGGCCCCCGAGTATGCAGATTTCTCATTTCACGAGGGGAGAGACGTTCGCTTCCGTGTGCAAACTGGGCGCCCTACCTAGGTCTCCTCCACTAAACCCCGCAACCCACTTCGACTAGACACATATAATTTCTTCTATAACGTTTCCGCTAGATGCATATTTTAAGCTTATTTAAGCCCTCGAACCTCGCAAAGGATTTACCTGCCGGATTGGTCGTTTTCCTTGTCGCGCTGCCTCTGTGTCTGGGGATTTCTCTGGCTTCCAACGCCCCGCTCGCTGCCGGAATCATCGCTGGGATTGTGGGTGGGTTAGTGGTGGGTGTATTGGGTGGTTCCAGCACCAGCGTGACCGGTCCTGCGGCCGGGTTAACCGCTGTGGTAGCGGTTCAAATCGCCGAACTTGGCTCCTTTCAGGCATTTCTTGCGGCGGTCATCGTGGCCGGAGTGTTGCAGATCGTCTTTGGAATCCTCAAGGGCGGATTTCTCTCCTCCTTTTTCCCATCGAGCGTGGTTAAAGGTCTACTGGCTGCAATAGGGATCATCATCATCTTAAAGCAACTCCCCCACTTGGTGGGCTACGATACCGACCCAGTGGGAGAAACCGATTTTTGTCAAACGGACCAAAAAAATACCTTCACTGAGCTTCCTGCCGCCTTCCAAATGTTTCTTCCTGGTGCGGCGATGATCGGGTTGTTGTCGCTGGGGCTGCTCATCTTCTGGGGAAAGGTACCTCGGCTGCAGAAATCTCCCATCCCTGGCCCCTTAGTGGCGGTGTTATTTGGTACGGCAGTGAATCTTGTCCTGATTCAAATCGGTCATCCTTGGGCCATAGCTCCCACTCACTTGGTTCAGGTACCCGTCGCCGAGGGAGCCTCGGGTTTCCTACAGCTGTTTTCCTTTCCCGATTTTTCCGCATTGGCCAAACCTGCGGTGTACGGAGCTGCAGTTACATTAGCGGTGATCGCCAGCTTGGAGACCCTTCTAACGATTGAGGCGGTGGACAAGATTGATCCTCAGCAACGAAAGAGCCCTGCGAACCGCGAGCTTCTTGCCCAAGGAGCAGGAAACATAGTCAGTGGCCTCCTAGGCGGCCTGCCCATGACCAGCGTGATTGTCCGCTCGGGTGCGAACTTGAATGCAGGAGCGCAGACAAAAATATCTGCCATCTTTCACGGGGTCCTGCTTCTCGGCTGTGTCGCACTCCTGCCGCAATGGCTGAATCAGATTCCGTTGTGTGCCTTGGCCGCCATTCTGATTGTGACTGGCTACAAACTAGCCAGTCCCAAGATCATAGGGCAGATGTGGAAAGAGGGGAAATATCAGTTCCTCCCGTTTGCGGTTACGGTCATTGCAATTGTCTTTACCAATCTACTGACGGGAATTCTCATCGGCTTGGGGATGAGCCTGCTCTTCATTCTTTACAGTAACTTTCGCAGGCCGATTCATCAGGTTCTGGAAAAACATCTTGCAGGAAATGTGATGCGGATTGAACTTCCGCCTCAGGTGAGCTTTTTGAATCGCGCCGCCATCCAAAAATCTCTCTATGCGATCCCTGCGGGTGGATCTATTTTGATCGACGCTCGTAATACCGATTATATCGATCCGGATATTCTCGATTTACTTGCTGATTTCAAAAATGTAACGGCCAAGGCTCACGGAGTTGAGTTGAAGGTGGTTGGGCTGAAGGAGCGTTATGAGAGGCTCCAAGATGAAGAGGTAGAGTTTGCGGATTACTCCAGCCGAGAGCTCCAGCAGTCGCTGAAACCAATGGAGGCCCTGCAAATTCTCAAGGCCGGACATGAGCGGTTTCTCGCGGGGAAGCCCCTGGTGCGGGATTTGCGGCGTCAAGCTGGGGCAACTGCTCAGGGCCAGTTTCCCATCGCAGCTGTTCTGGGCTGTATTGACAGCCGAGCACCGATCGAGCACATCTTTGATCTGGGAGTGGGGGACGCCTTTGTCGCGCGTATTGCCGGCAATGTCGCGCGGGACAAGATGATCGGCAGCTTGGAGTTCGCCTGCGGGGTGGCCGGAGCAAAACTCCTACTGGTTTTGGGGCATACATCGTGTGGCGCAGTCAAGGCCTCGGTGGAGCTGAAAGTGGCTGGCAAAACGGCGGCAGAAGCAACCGGATGTGACCATCTGGATGAGTTGGTTGCAATCATTCAGGGTTCGATCGACCCGGCCAAAGCGAAAGAATTTTCCGCGATGTCGGATGAGCAAAAGAAGATGTTTGTCGATGAGGTCGCTCGAAAGAATGTGCTCAGCACAATGAGCTATATTCGGGAGAAAAGCCGGATTTTGGATCGATTGATTCGGGAAGATAAGGTCATGATTGTTGGTGCAATTTACGATGTGAACACAGGGAAGGTAGAATTTCTCTAGAAGTCGGTCCAGTTGGCATCCAGAGTATTAAATTGCCATATTTATTATATCTGTACTCATTCTGATTAAACCTATATAAACAAATTAGGTGACTACTGCAAAAAATCTCGGTTATGCGTTAACCCTTTTCTTAATCGCTGAAGTTGGGGTGTCTGTGGGTGTGGCGGATAGCACAGCCGACGTCGTTACGGCGCAAGATACAAAAAAGCTCGTGCAGAACAATTTTGTCGAGACAGCCCAAAAAGGGGTGGTTCTGAGCGGCTATGTGGATACGGGCTATAGCTATAATTTTACTGGCACAAGCCAGACCAGCTCCACCGTCAACGGGCGTCTTGGAGATGACTCCGCACAACAAGGTGACTTTAATCTCTACGCCGTGAAACTGGCACTGGAAAAGCCCCTGACGGATGAAAACAGGGCCCAGGCGGGTTTCCGCATGGATGTGATGATCGGTGAAGATGCGAACTTCATGAAAAACCGTGATTCGGCGAATGGATCCATTGACAATGCTGACCAAGACTCGAATTCCCTTTTCTTAGAGCAAGCGTTCGTCTCCTTTCGGGTCCCCGTTGGCAACGGTTGGGATTTTAATGTGGGAAAATTTGTTTCCTTCCTCGGCTATGAAGCTTTAGAGCGTCCGGTGAATATGAATGTGACCTTTGGGTTACTTTGGAACCAGTTGCCATTCTATTACACAGGTGTCCTCTCGAGCTATAAATTCGACGAATATTTGGACGGGAAGCTGGGGGTGGCTAATGGCTCGGGCTCCGACAATATGACCACGACTTCGGGTCAAGGAGATGGTGTCGCTCTTCTGGCGGGCTTGAACATCACTGCACCGGGCGGGAACGCAAATTGGGCCCATAACTTCCAGTACAGCACCGCTTCAGAGAACGACACTTCCTACTCCGTTCCAGACAATTCGGAGCCCATCTACGCGGCGTATGGTGCAAGTAACGCCAACGGCTACACCTTGATTTACGACAGTTGGGGAAATTGGTCTCCCAAATTTGCTGACGACAAGCTCCTTTTGGCTTTCGATGCGATTCTCGGATCTTTTTCCGGGGCCGCAGGCGCCACTACTTGGTACGGGGCTGCCGCCTATACAAAATATCAGTTCAACGACTGGTTTAGCCTGGCAAGCCGGGCGGAATTCGTGGGTTCAAACAATGCGGGCAAGTTTGGCGTGAATGGTGCGCAAACAACCCAAAATGATGGTTTTGGACACAACACGGGAAATAATCTTTGGGAATACACCATCACTGCGGGTTTTGATGTTATTGAAAACGTGATGATCCGTGCGGAGTACCGGTTAGATTGGGGTGCAGGGGCCGTTGGCGGATCTTCTGCTTCGACTGATGGGCCAGCGGTTAGTGGCTCAGGCGGTCCCGCCCACTATGCTGGCGCGGAAGTGGTCTACAGCTTCTAATCGTAGGTGGCTAGTTTTTCTCTTTTCCTAGCGGAAAGAGTTAGAATTTTACAAAATGACCTAGGGGTATCTAGGGCAACAGGCTCGAGCCATAGGGTGGCTTTCGTATAACGTTTCTTGCGTAGGCCTTGCCCTTAGCGTGAAATTACTTATGCGCTCCCGCTGGAACACTCTTGCTTGGTCTATTCTTGGAATCGTCTTTGCGGGAATGGCCCTCTATCTCGTCCTCAACCCAACCCGAACAGGGGTGGTCCCCAACTACCGATTCGCCGCAACAAACTGGTGGATTTCCAAGTCGATGTACCCCGGAGGAACACATGGCTTTCTCTACTTACCGCAGTTCGCTGTTCTTTTTACTCCGTTCAATCTCATCCAGCCTCCCGTCCTTGGCGAGATCCTCTGGCGGGCCATGGGCTTCGGGCTCTTTGGCTTTGCTCTCCTTCGTCTCGCCCAGATTGTTTCTCCTACAACTCATGATTCTCGATCTCCCTCATTCCAGCGTGCCATCGGCTTCTTTTTACTTGTTCTACTTGCTGTCCCCGCTTCGCTTGCCTCGATCAACAATGGCCAAACGAATCTCCCTCTCTCCGCCTGTTTCGTGCTTACATTTCTTGCGATCCGAGATCGGAAATGGGCTACCGCTGCCGCCTTTCTCACTCTCTGTCTTGTTCTAAAGCCTTTGGCACTGGCGCCATGGCTTCTTGCTTTCGCTGTTTTTCCATCCATGCGCTTGCCTCTTCTTTGTGGCGTGCCTGCGCTTTTGGTTATTGGGGTGATCCATCCCAATCTCTCTTACGCTTGGAGTCAGTGGTTAGAGTTCGGTTTTAAGCTTTTTCACTCCTACACCCCAGAGAACCTTCGCGTCAGTGATGTTTTCGGAATGCTCGAAAAAGCGGGGATTCCCAATAACCTTTTCGTGAACTCTATCTCTCGCGCCTTGGGCAGTTTCGCCGCTCTCGTCTTTGTCTGGATCCGCTTTCGGCAAAAGGGTCTTGCCGCAGGATCATGGGCCTTGGCGGTGATCACCGTCCTTATTCTTACCATCTTCAACCCGCGAGCCGAAACCAACAGCTACGTCCTTGTCTCCCCATTGCTTGCTTACGTCGCCGTCAGCCACCTGATCGCACCCAGTGGGACCAAATGGATCGGCTGGATTTTGTCGGTGGTTTGTCTAGGTCTGATGTGCGATGGCATGAGCAAACCTATATATCTCGCGACCGATGTCTGGCTTAAGCCACTCCTTGTCATCCTCTCGATTCCTATGCTTCTTCCTGTTCCCAATTCATGGAGGGAAGCGCGGTCCGCCTAGCTGCTCTTTTCGTGCCTTGGGCCCACCCGCAAAGAAGGTTTCTATCCAATTGCCAGCCGCAACCTCTCTAAATATTCAATTCTCCTTACCTCCACCGCTCCAAACTTCGCCGTATGAGGCGTGACCATTTGCAGGTCGAACAGCTGGCATCCCTCAGAACGTAGATTATTCGCGGCAAAAACTAAAGATGCCGACGAGCCGTCGCGCACTTGATGAAACATGGATTCGCCAGCAAAAAACCTTCCAATCTTCACCCCGTACAATCCTCCGGCCAACTTCCCGTCTTTCCACGCCTCGTAGGAGACGGCGTGGCCCATTCGATGGAGATCTCCGTACGCTTTTAAAAAGCAGGGACCGATCCAGCTCTCTTCCCGACCTTTGGCCGGTTGCGCACAACCCCTCATGACCTCTTCAAAGCACTGGTTCACCGTAAAGGTAAAAATTCCGCTGCGGATGGTTTTCTCTAATCGTCGGGGAACATGAAGTTGGTCGAGGGGCAGGATTCCGCGTGGATCGGGTGACCACCAGGTGACCGGGTTTTCTGTCCAAGGGAAGATTCCCTTGCGATAGGCCTCGAGAAGTTGGTCGGGCAAGAGGGTGCGAGTCATGGCCACCAAACCATCCCGACTCGCTTTTGAGGGATCTGGAAAGGGGTTGGTAAGTGAGAGAAGCGGAACGGGAAGTTTCAAAAACAAAATCCAGATGGGGTTTAGGCAACCTCCCCGAGCTAGATGACATCTCGGGGTAAGAGTGACATCAGCTTCTTGACCTCCTGGACCCGATCTTTCGGGCAAACGAGAAGTGCATCGGGAGTATCGACCACCACGAGATCCTTTGTTCCGAGCAAAGCCACCGTCCGCCCGCCTTCAGCTAGGGCAAGGCTGTTTTGGGAATCGATTGCCACCACCGAGCCGCGAAAGGTGTTCCCTTTTTTATCGGTCGGAAGATGGGCAGGCAGGGCGCTCCACGAACCGACATCGTCCCAAGGGAATATTGCCTTTAGTGCTAAGACAGACTTGGCTCCTTCCATAATCGCATAATCGACCGAGATCTTTGGTAACTTTGGAAACTCTCGCTTCACGTAAGCTTCGACCGAAGGTCCTGAGCCACGCTTGGGGAAACGTTCGATAAATCGGGCGAGCTTGGGTTGTTGCCTGCGGGCTTCGGCCAGAAAGGTGGAGGCTTTCCAAAGATAGATACCTGCATTCCAAGCGTACTGGCCTGAGCGGCAATATTTCTTGGCTTTCGATAAGGAGGGTTTTTCTACGAAGCGGCGCACTTTATGGAAGGGTCCGCCTTTAATCTTAGGCAGAGTTTTAGCCCCGAGGTGAAGGTACCCGAACCCCGTTGCAGGATGGGAGGGCTTGATTCCTAGGGTCACGAAGGAAGAGGTGGCCTGGGCGGCTCGTGCGCCTGCCGCCAACTGCGCACGATAGATCGGGGATTTTCCGATAACCGCATCGGCTGGCAGGAGAGCGAGGATAGCTTCGGGATGACGACGTATCGCCAGGGCGGTCGCTAAAGCGGCCGCAGGTGCGGTGTCGCGCTTGGCGGGCTCTGGGATTAGGGAGCTCTTGGGAAAGGTTGGTAAGGCTTTGCGAACTCCTGAAATCTGGGCGTGATTGGTTAAGATGAGCAGATCCGCAGGTTTTCGGGCGAGGGGACGAAGACGGCGGACGGTTTCCTCCAAAAGAGTATGGGGTGAGACCAATTTAAGTAGCTGCTTAGGTTTCGCTTTACGGCTCATCGGCCAGAATCGCTCCCCACTTCCGCCAGCCATAATGAAGACGAGAAAGGGTGGTTTAGCCATAGAGACTAGGATAAGAGAAAGAAGAAGATGAGGGGAGGCGGAAATTTTGGTGCAGAGATCTAGTTTAGCATGCAAGGGTTCCCCTACTTAGCTTGAAAAGTTAGGGCTTTAGGTATGATCAGAGGATGGAGCTTCTCACTGCCCTCATCGCCGATTCAGCGAGCGATTACCAAGGTAAACTTTGCGTCCTTGGCTCCTTCGATACCATCTGCGCTCGCCAATACCCCGCGGTGCATCCGCACTGTGCCATTGCCCTGCGGCTGCTCTTTCGCACGGGGGACGAGGGTAAACATACCATCCAAATCTCGTTTATTGATCAAGACGGAAAGAAAATTCTCCCAGATGGCGGGCCGAAAATTGAATTCACCATGGGGGAACCTCCGCCGCAGTCTTTTTTCTGGAGCCAAAACTTTATTTTCAATATCGCGGGGCTACGTTTACCTGCGCCAGGGCAGTACTCTTTGGATATTCTTTACGATGGAAAAATTGTTTCCCGAATTCCGCTGCAAGGAGTCGAACTGCAGCCAACGGCACCGAGCTAGGCAGAGCCTCTGTCTCGATTGGGAATCATTCCCAGATTAACTTCGCTGGATTGATGATGCCGCAGCCGTAGAGCGGATCAAAACCCGCCTTCCCCGCGTCGTCTGCGCTACGACAAAGGTGTTCAATCATATCCTGCTGGGTCTGAACGGGGCTTTTTCCTCCGTACTTGCGGTGTTTTGCCAGCATGAGAGCGACAACTCCTGAGACGAAGGGGGTAGCCATCGATGTCCCGCTGAGCACGGCATAACTTCGGGGTGGGTAGCACGAGGTGATCTGATCTCCGGGCGCCACGATATCGACCTGACGCCCACGCGAGGAAAAACTGGAGAGCTTCTTTGTGCGATCAATCGATCCCACGGCCACCATTTCGGGAAAACCGGCTGGATAGCCCACAGTATCCAACTCGGGGCCTTCGTTGCCAGCGGCGGTGATGACAAAGACACCCTTGGAAATGGCGAGGAGGAGTGCTTGATGAATCTCTTCGTCCGGTTCTGGACTACCGAGACTCATGGAAAGAATGTCGGCTCCAGTTTCTACCGCCCAGCGAATGCCGGCAACGATATCAGCGCTGGTACCGCTGCCTTCGTCATTAAGGACCTTGGCCATGATAATTTTGGATTCGGGAGCGACGCCGACAATTCCGTTGGCATTGCGTCGGGCTGCAATGATGCCCGAGACGTGGGTACCATGACCTTGGGCATCGTAAGCTTGGGAGGGACTACGGGTGAAGTCGCGGGCCTCGAGAATAGCAGACTTTAAATCAGGATGTTCAAGGGCGATTCCTGTATCGAGAACTCCGACCTTGATGCCTTCTCCTTTAGTTTCACGCCAGAGGGAGGGAACGCCGAGAAGCTTTACACCCCAATCGATCGTTTCGGCCGTGGCCAGCAAGAGCTTCTCCACCTTGTAGGGAGGCAACCGATAGATCGGTCCACTCATACCGATAGCTCCGCTGGTTGAGCGGTGGGGTCAGAGGTGGGGTCAGAGGTGGGGTCAGACCCCGTCCATATGGCAGAAAGATCGGAGGGAAGTTTTATTTCACATAAAACAGGCAAATCTAGCCAAAAAAATGATAATTTGGATGAATGTAGGCTATGTCTGGCCATCTTTGGCTCATTTCTAGCATCTTTATCGATATAGTCAATGAATACATTATCTGGTTGTCCGTAGATCTTATCATTAACGACTGGGCATCCGATATGTTCGAAGTGGGCACGGATCTGGTGAAGGCGACCTGTCTTTGGGGTAGCTTCCACTAGACTGATTTCGCCGAGTGTGGGGTGGGTACGGGTTTCAACAGTTTTGTATTCGGTTTGGGCTGGGTAGGTGCCTGCGACGACTCCTTGGCGCATGTAAATCCTGCTGGGCTGATGTTTCCCGAGCCGATCAAGGGGTTGATCGATGAGGCCTGATTCGGGTGGGCGCCCGTGGACGAGGGCGAGGTAACTTTTATGAATTTCGCGGCGCTGTTGCATTTTACCAAGTATGGAGGCGTTTTCTTTGCCACGACCGACGAGAAGAAGGCCACTGGTTTCGCGGTCGAGGCGGCTAATGAGACTGAGAAACTCGTTGGGATACATCTCGCGAAGGTGATCAATGAGGGTGATGGTGCCATCGGGTCGGGTGGGATGAACTAATAGACCGGCCGGTTTATCGGCTATCAGCCAATCCGCATGTTCTAGAACCACGACTACACTCATCGGTTTAGGTTGGGCCAGAAATATGCTTTAGCCAAACCTTACGAAGTATATCCATGGTCTTAAACCTGAAATGATCTTTCGGATAGAGTTCGCGTCGGATAAGAGATTCACCAGTGCGTGCACGAGGCCAAAGCAGTGGAAGGGAAAGTATGGGTGCAAATGATTAGAAAGTTGAGTTAGAGTTCCCGCGTGGAAAACAGAAAATGGACGGGTGGAAAGCCGGCTAGTTTAGCGAGGGAATGCGATCAGATCCTGAAGACAAAGAAGTTTCGCGACTATCCAGGGGCAAGAAACGGATTGCAGGTAACGCATGGTCGGCAGGTCAAAAAGATTGGGTGGTCGGTAGATGCGGATCTGGATTCGATTCGAAAAGCGGGGAAAGAGAAGGTGAACTTTCTGATCGTCCATCATGGACTGTTTTGGGGGAGTTCGGCTTTGGACCGAAAGATACGGATCAAAAGGATTCGGGAGGCAAAGAGATTGGGAGTGGCGATCTACTCGTCGCACCTCCCTTTGGACGCGCATCCTGAGTTGGGAAATTCGATCGGACTCCTGAGGGCTTTGGGGTTGGGGAATGCGAGGCGCAAACCGTTCGGCGTGGCCATGGGAAGAGCCATCGGGTGGAAGGTGGAAGGGGTGAAAATTCGGATTTCGGATTTGGGATTTCGGATGACCCTACTTCGCTCCGGCCACGCGGGACGCGTGGGGAGCTTCGAAGGGCTGGCGGGTATCGTGAAGGTTATTGAGGATGGACCGCAGATCTGTCGGAGGATAGGGATTGTCACGGGGGGATTTGGGGATCTGGATCAGGTAGTGAAGGCGGGGTTGGACACGCTGATCACAGGTGAGGCGGACTATCCGACGGAGGTGAAGGCTAAAGAGCTAGGCATCAACCTGATTTTGGGTGGGCACCGGGAGACGGAGGTGTTTGGAGCGATGGAAATCGCTCGAATATTTCGTGGAAAAGAAGTTGGGAATCGAAAAGAGGCGAAGGGCCTTGCGGCAGACTACTTCGTGAGGGATGGTTCAGGTTGAGCGGTCCATCCAAAGGACTTTTTATCGGCCGTGGGAAAGAAAAAAACTACAAAGGGGCTGGGTTCCTCTGGGCTATATGTAATAGGATCGGTGCCGTCTTCCCTTGCAATGGTTGCACGTTGGGATGAACTTAGCTCCACGAAGCCGCTTTCATCGGTCCCAGGTTTGCACTGCACTTTTTTTCCGTCGACGGAAAACACGATCAAGTTGGTGCATAGATTGATGGCTCGGTAACCATTGGCGCGGGGTTGACCGAGTAAAAGTTTTTGTGGGGCAAGAACTGGTTCGGCAGGTTTATCCTTTTCCGGAGGTATCATCCTAATGGTGGAGTAGAGGATGCAGGTTGGGCTATTGCTGGGATGGACGGAGATGCTCTTTTTCCCAAGAGTGGGATGTTCAAATATAAATTCGGTTTGTCGGGGCTCGAGACTCATAAATCCGGTGGCTTGTCCTGCGGGGAAATCGCCAAGTTTAAGGGCTTCTCCACCGCTTGTTTTCATGAAAATACCAACTGGCTTCTGATCTGGCCCGAAATTGGCCAAAGCGACTTGGGAGTAAGCAGTG
>CANESK010000046.1 GCA_947441075.1 Verrucomicrobia subdivision 6 bacterium | reverse complement strand
GCAAGCGATGATACCTCTGCAACGGCCCAAGATTTTTCCGCACCACCGCAATGAGGTTATCCACCACCGAACCGGGAACTCGATCAGGGAAAAGAGCGTGTTCTCGAGCCGAGAGATGCTTCCGAGCACGCGCCCGAAAAACATCTGTCTTAACCGAAGTCGCTAAAGTCGATGCAAGGGAGAAGGCGTGGCTCTCAAACTCCATATAATATTTTTGCCACGCTTGTCGACGGACCTCAGTCGAACGGCGCTGGAGCAAGGAGGCAAATGTCCCATGGGTCAACTCCACCTCCCGCCCGTCTTCGTCTCGAACCAGCCCAAAGCGGAAATCTACGTTGGTTAGCTGTGAGAATATCTCATCAGCACCTCCCAGGGCTGGGCCCGCCAAGGTCAAGAGACGCTCCTCTCCCTCAGGAAGAATATGCGGCCGCTGGCGCCGTATTCTCTCTAAACTTCCTTTCCACTCTGCCAAACAGGGTTGCCCCAATAACTTCCTCCACGCATCGTCTTCTATCCTCATCAGCTCAGGAAGGAACCACGCCATCTCTTCGCTCAACCGAGTTAGCAAGAACTCCAAGCGCAAAGCCCGGTCCCTCGCCGAACCGTCCGCACCGTCCTCAGCCACTTTTAAACTAGCGTATTGGCCCAATCGTTCCGCCAGTAGATCGATCTCTTTCTCTTTCTCTAAAGCGCTGAGCAAATCCTCACCCTTAGCCAGATGACTTTTCCACTTCATCATAACCCCTTCATAACTACGTAACCGTTCCAAATTCATTTCCCAATCTGCCGAAGTGGCAAAAAGTGGAGCTAAATCCCAAGTGTCCGCTTCCGCCACCTCATGCCTCTGCTTCAGGGCTTGCGCAGGAAGTACCGTTGAAACAATGGATGCCACCCAGACAGATTGCTCCAGGATGCGACCGCGCACCATCTTCACCTCCGCTTGCCGTCCGCCGTCTTTTCCTTCAATCTGTACTGATGACTGAGGCATCTTTTTTCGCGCAACGGGGAGCCAGCCGCGTTACCCCAAAGATTATGCAAAATCTTTTACACCGACTCCCTATGCTCAAGGCGGAGTTCACCCAGATTCAGGCTCCCAAGTTTCCTCATCTCGTAGATCAACTCGAGTTCCTCGCCGATGTCGTCGAAGATGTGGCCGAGGGCGCTTACCTTGAACTCCCCTACTCTGCCGCCACCGCATCCGCCTTTGCTCTTATCTACACCCACCGTCTCCTCGATATTATTCCCGATTTTGTTTCCAATATTAGCTTCGAGGACGATTCCGCGGTCGTCCGAGTAGTTCTCTCCCTCTACGAAAAAGATTTCGAAAAATACGCCCTCGCCCAGCATCTGAACTGGAAGAAGATTACTCTAAAGCCCTAGTCGGCTTTCCCGGCGTATGAGCCCCGCGGGTTGGACCGATAACCTCGAACATTACCTTGGCCGTTGGGCGGTGCCCTATCTCACCCGTGGCCTCGTCGCCATGAATGCAGGGGCTTGGCTCCTCAATCTCGCCTCACCAGGATTCTCTTCCATTTTAAAATTAGAACCCGCCCTCATCCTCCAAGGAGAGTACTGGCGTCTCCTCACCTTTCTTTTCGTTCCGTCCTCCTCCGCCAACCCCATTTTTCTTCTCCTCTTTCTCTGGTTTCTCTGGTCGATCGGCGATGCCTTGGAGCAAACCTGGGGATCCTTTCTCCTGAATCTTTACCTACTTCTGGGGGTTACCGCCGTCGTCATCGTCGCATTTTTCGGCCCTTCTGTTCCAGTCAATCCCTTCTACTTACACAACTCGCTCTTCCTTGGCTTCGCTACCACTCTTCCTGACCAAAAGGTCTTCTTCTTTCCCATCCCCATCCCACTATCAGTTCGCTGGGTCGCCGCCATCAGCTCTGCACTGCTTTTCCTCCCAGCTTTCTTTCAACCCATCATCCTTCCAGGAATTCTTGCAGGCCTCGCGGGATACTTTGCCTTCTTTGGTCCCCCTTTCATTTCTGAACTTTGGAACCGGTTCCGTCATCGTTGAGCTCCCTCCTGCGCTGCACGATCGCCGGTCTCCTTCTCCTTTTACTCCACTCCACCAACGGCGCCACCAGTCCTATCCCAGAAAAGACTCGGGTTCTCCTCCTAGCCGTGACCGACGACTGGAACTCCACCCAAACCACTCTCCAACTTTATCGCCGAGCTCTCCCCGCTTCTTATTGGACCGCAACAGGTCCCTCACCAAAGATCCACTTGGGCCGGCAGGGAGTCGCTTGGGGCCGAGGAATTCACCCTCCGCAGAAAGGAATTCAGAAGCGCGAAGGCGATAAGAAATCACCCGCAGGAATCTTCTCTCTGGGCTCCATTCTTTATGGGTACGCCGTCAAACTATCCTTTCCAGGTTGGCGGTACCGCTGCGTCTCCGATCGCGATCTTTGGATCGAAGACCCCACCTCCCTCAACTACAACCGCCATCTCATCCTCAATCCTCACGAGGCCTTCCCTGAAAACCACCTTTTCGACCGTATGCGACAAGACGAGCCTGCCCACGCCTTAAAACTTTTTATTCAACACAACTCACCGCCTCATGCTCAACCAGGCGCGGGCAGCGCTATCTTTTTTCATATCTGCCGAGGACCCGATTCCGTGACCACGGGATGCACTTCGATGACCGAAACGGACCTTTATCAACTGTTGCAATCCTTTTCACCTGCCGACCACCCCCTCTACATCCTTTTACCCCGTTCCGAATACAATCGCCTTCGAACCTCATGGAAGCTTCCTTAGGTGCAGTCCATGCAACCCATTCTTTTCGACGGTTTGATTATCTTCACCTACTTCGTCGCGATTATCGGAATCGGTCTCGCCGCCTCCCGCCGTCAGACTTCACTCCAAGACTACGCCCTCGGCGGTCGCTCGATGCCATGGTGGGCTGTTCTTGCTTCAATTCTAGCTGCCGAAATTAGTGCCGCTACTTTCCTTGGAGCCCCAGGCGAAGGCTATGAACTGCGCAACTTTACCTATGCCCAGCTCGCCATCGGCACGATTCTCGCTCGGATTTTCGTTAGCTGGATCTTTATTAAGCCCTACTACACCTACCGCGTCGTTTCCATTTACGAGTTCCTTGAAATTCGCTTCGGCCCCACCTCCCGCCAGGCCGCCAGTGCAATTTTCCTGATCACCCGGGCCTTAGCCAGTGGCACCCGCCTCTACGTCGCTGCCATTATTCTCGTTCTCGGATACGAAATGCTATCAGGAACGCACCCCTCCGATTCCCAGGAGCTTCTCATCACCCTTACCGCCCTGGCCGTTCTTGTCGGACTCACCGCCCTCTATACCGTCGCCGGAGGGATCAAAGCAGTGGTCTGGACCGATGTTATCCAAGCCGTCGTGATGTTCTCAGGCCTCGGTTTCGTCCTTTGGCATTTAGCTCAATCCATTCCCAACGGCTGGCAAGGCTTCCAGGCAAAACTGCAACAACCTAGTGATCTCTCGCTCTGGAGCCTCGGGCCCATCCACCAAGGAAGCCTTCTCACCCAAATCAAAGGTATTCTCGAAAGCGAATACACCCTTTGGACCGCCTTCTTTGCCGCAACCTTTGTCACCATGGCCACACACGGAACCGATCAAGATATGGTTCAGCGAATGCTCACCGCCAAAAATCCCGCCCGCAGTCGCCTCGCCCTCGTAGCTTCAGGCTTGGCCGACATTCCCATCGTCATGGCTTTCCTCACCATCGGAATCCTTCTCTGGGTTCACTACCAATACACACCCGACCCCCATCTCCCCACCCGCAACGCCCACGTCTTCGCCTACTATATCCTTCACGGTCTCCCTGCAGGACTACGCGGACTGCTCATCGCAGGGATATTCGCCACCGCTATGGGCTCCCTCAGTACCGCCCTCAATGCCCTCGCCACCTCTTGGGTGCGTGACTGGTACGAACCCTTTCTAGCCCCGCGTTTTCGCTCTCCAAATTCCCTGAGAGCGGCTCGCTGGGCCACTGCGACATTTTCACTCATTCTTGTTCTCATCGGCGGCGCCACCGCTTGGGTCGTCATCTCGAACCCTACCTCACGAATTCTACCCATCGTACTGGGAATTTTTGGTTACACCTACGGATCTCTACTCGGTATCTTTCTTCTCGGAGCCCTCACCAAAACCCGCGGATCGGACCGCGGAAATCTAATTGCCATGGCCGCAGGATTTATTGCCGTGGCTATTCTAGCTGGTCTTCCTTCCGACCTTCTTCGCCTTGTAGGACTTCCCCCACTACCCCGCCCCGATTGGCTTCCCCTCATCGCCTTCCCTTGGCGGATCACCTTCGGCACCCTCGTCACATTTTTTGTCGCAATCCTCTTCCGTTCGACTCCATCACGTCTGACCCCTCAAAAGATTTAGGGAGCTAAGCGCTCTTTAATCCAACTGCCCTCCACCTTACGATATCTCAGTCGATCGTGAAGCCGACTCCGACGCCCTTGCCAAAATTCCCAAACTTCAGGCACCAGTCGATACCCTCCCCAGTTTGCGGGTCGCGCTGGATTATTACCTGCCTTTTTCTCCTGTTCGGCCCACCTTTTCTCCAGCACATCTCTCCCTGAGATCACTTCACTCTGGGGAGACGCCCAAGCCCCTATTCTAGAACCGATCGGCCTCGAAATATAATAAGCGTCACTCTCCTCCGCACTAATCTTTTCCACCTTACCCTCCAAACGCACCACTCGCTCCATCTCCACCCAATGAAACTGCAAAGCCGCCCAAGAATTCCCCTCCAACTCTATCCCCTTTCGACTCTCATAGTTTGTGTACCAAACCAACCCACGCTCATCGTAACCCTTCACCAAAACCACCCGCGTACTTGGCCGGTGCAAGACGGAGACAGTAGCCAGAGTCATCGCATTCGGCTCGGGCACCTTCGCCTCGATCGCCTCCCGTAACCAAAGATCAAACTGCTCCAGAGGATTCGCCGAAGCCTTGGCTTCGGTCAACTCCCCCTTCTCATAGCTTTTTCGTAGATCGGCAATATTGCGTTCACCGCTCATAAACTTCTCTAAAACTAGCACATTCTGTACTTTTTCGTACTGGTTTCGCATTTTCGCCTTTCTCCCAAGCTCGCCAAAGAATATTTCCCCACCATAATCCAATCTAGTGAAGCCCCCTCAGTCCCCAAAAGCCGATCAACTAAACTCCATTATCAAAGAATGGTCGTCAGCCTTCGTCGCCTACTCCGGCGGCGTCGACTCCGCTTTCCTTCTTTTCACCGCTTATCAAGTGCTGGGAGCACGCGTTACCGGCGTCCTCGGCGATTCCCCGAGTTTGCCCCGCTCCGAATATCAAGCCGCCATCGCCTTCGCCGAAAAACATCACCTCCCCTTGGAGGTTCTTTCCACACAAGAAATGGCTGACCCTGCCTACATCGCCAACCCACCGAATCGTTGCTTCTTTTGCCGAGCCGATCTCTTCCAGAGGATGTCCGACTTAGCCGCCTCCCGTGGAGTCTCCGTTCTGGCCTACGGTGAAAACGCCGACGATGCCCTCGAAGTTCGCGCAGGGCGAGACGCAGCTGGAAAGTTTTCCGTCCTCTCCCCTCTTCGGGATGCGGGTCTCACCAAAGCAGAAATTAGGCAACTCGCCCACGGCTCAGGACTGGATGTTGCGGAAAAACCCGCCGCCCCCTGCCTTTCCTCTCGCCTAGCTCCAGGCTTAGCCGTCTCTCTTGAACGCCTCGCCTCGATTGAAAAAGCTGAAACCGCCGTCCGCGCCAGAGGCTTTACCATTGTTCGAGTCCGCCATTACGGAAGCAAAGCACTTCTTCAGGTCTCCCCCCGCGAAGTTTCCCGCCTCAACGAACCATCTCTGCGGAATGATTTAGTTCGTGAGATCCGCCAAGCAGGTTTTGCGGAAGTAGAGTTTGATCCAATCGGCTATCAGGGAGCCGGTTTACGCTAAGTCTTTTTTTCGCACTCCTTTAACTTCTCATACTCAGTCAAAGCCATCGCGACGACCTGATCCATATTGTAGTAACGATAGGTCGCGAGCCGACCCACGAAGGTTACCCGCTCCTCCTTTTTTGCCTTAACCGCGTACTTCTCATACAACTCCTTGGAATCAGGAGCAGGCACCGGATAGTACGCTTCCTTCCCTGGCCCGAAATCCTCGGGATACTCCCGCACGATAGTTGTCACAGGTGATTTCTGCCCAGTGGCGTGCTTAATCTCCACCACTCGGGTGTACTCGTTGTCATTCGGATAGTTGACCTGCATCGCAGGCTGAAAGTATTCCACCGACAAGGTCTCAGGCTCAAACCGCATCGACCGATAGGGTAAGCGCCCCTCCGAGAACTGGTAAAACTCATCGATCATTCCCGTATAAATCATCCGATCATAACTCACCGTCTTGGCTAACTGCCGATAGTCCGTCTGCAGGCGAACCGTGATCTTGGGATGAGCGAGAATCTTTTTAAACATCGCAGTGTAGCCCTCTTCAGGAAGCGCTTGAAATGATTCTGTGACAAACCGATCATCCCGATTGGTTCTCACTGGAATTCTTCCGCAGACCGAAGCATCCAGTTGACTCGGATCTCTTTTCCACTGCTTCTTCGTGTAGTTCTTAAAAAACATCTCGTAGAACTTTCTTCCCACCTGAGACAAGACCATCTCTTCTGAGTTCTTTGGATTGGCAATCGGTTCCCTCCACTTCGCTAAGGTCGCCTCCATCTCCTCCGATGTGGAAGGACGGCCCAAATACTGCTCGAAGGTATTTAAGTTAATCGGAAACTGCCAATACTTGCCATCCGTCCAGACAAGTACTTGATAATTAACTTCATGCCACTTGGTAAAACGACTTAAATAGTCGACCACCTTGGTGGAGTTGGTTCGAAAATAGTGGGGCCCATACTTGTGAATCAGAATTCCTGCCTTATCCACCTCATCGTAGGCGTTTCCCGCGATGTGCTCTCGACGATCCACCACCAAACAGGTCTTACCCGACCCCTCCGCCAGTCGTTCCGCCAAAACACTTCCAGCAAAGCCCGCCCCGACAATCAGATAATCATACTTTTCAGACACAGAAAGAGCTCCTACCTGGGGGACAATCCCAATCTCTCCCCTGCATAACCTTTCGCTTGAACCGCATCACACCAATCAGAATTCTCTAAATACCAGCGCACCGTCTTTTCCAGTCCATCAACGAAAGAAGTCTTTGCCGTCCAACCCGCATCATTTTTAAAACGAGTCGCATCCGAGGCATAGCGTCGGTCATGGCCTGGCCGATCGGCTACGGTTTCCATCAATTCCCGATAGGGTTTTCCTGTGGCTCGTGGGCGGAGTCGGTCCAACAGATCACAAATGGCTGTAAGGACCGTCCGATTATCTTTTTCCGCATCTGCTCCCACCTGATATGGCGCCCCGACTACTCCCCGGTGACGAGCAGCTTCTACCGCCAGCGCTGTGTCCTCCACGTACAACCAGTCACGAACCTGCCTCCCATCCCCATAAACAGGAATTTTCTCTTCTGCTAGAGCCCGCAGAATCGCCAACGGAATCAACTTTTCAGGAAACTGGTACGGCCCGAAATTATTCGAAGGGCGGAGCACAACCGTTGGAACTCCGTAGGTTCGAAAGTAGGCACGGCACAGGTGATCCGCCGCCGCCTTCGAAGCCGCATAGGGACTATTCGGAGCAAAGGTGGATGTCTCGCGAAAAGGCGGGTCGGAGGGTTCCAAGGAACCGTGCACCTCGTCGGTCGAAAGATGGACAAAGCGAAAAGATCCTTTAGCGGGAGCCAGCGAACCCCCCAAATACCGACGGGTTGCCTCCAATAAAGTAAAAGTCCCCGTAACATTGGTGTGCAGAAATGGCGCAGGTTCATCAATCGAGCGATCCACGTGCGATTCCGCCGCAAAATTAATCACCGCAACTGGGCGGTGTTTTTCGAAGAGGGAGCTTACCAAAGCTGCATCCGCAATATCACCCACCACCACCTGACAACGCTCACCCTTCTCCTCTTGCTCCAGATTCGGGCGGTGGCCCGCATAGGTCAGCTTATCTAAAACAACAACCTTAGCCTTGGCCGAGACCGACAGTAGATGCCTCACATAATTCGATCCGATAAATCCACAGCCCCCAGTCACCAGGATCAATTCGTTTTCATTACCCATCTATCTTTCATCCCTCCCTCCCCTACCGCAGACCAGCACTCCCACCTTGGGGTCTGACCCCACCTCTGACCCTACCTCTGACCCCAGAAGTTGAACTCGCACCCGTCGTGCCACTTTGCAAAAATCAAAAGCTTATGGCTTTCGAAAAAGATACTATTACTGCCTGCGCCACACCTCCAGGGGTCTCGGCTCTCGCCCTGATTCGCGTATCTGGCCCAAAAACCAGTGCCATCACCAAGCAGCTTGCGGGCAAAGCGATACCCGCGCGTTCTCCTCAACCCACCCACATCCGATTCCAAGACAAAGAACTCGATGAGGTTGTCCTCACTTTTTGGCCTAATCCAAACTCCTATACTGGAGAAGACCTCCTCGAAATCTCCTGCCACGGAAATCCCCTCATCGTCGAGACCATCCTCCAATCCATCCTTACCCTTGGTGCTCGCACCGCTCGTCCCGGCGAATTCACCGAGCGAGCTTTTCTGAACGGACGAATCGACCTGACTCGTGCCGAAGCCGTTCTCGATGTCCTTCACGCACGCTCCGAACGAGCCCTCCAAGCCGCCCATCGAGCACTCGCGGGTAAATTGGGCGAAAAGCTTCTCGCCGAGCGAGAGAGAATCCTCCAACTCCTTGCCCGAATCGAAGCGTGGATCGACTTTCCCGATGAAGATATTCAGCCCGAAGTCGGCCAAGGATTCCGTTCTGAAGTCAGCGCTCTTTTAACCTCCATCGCTTCCCTTCTCGCCACCGCTCCCTTAGGCCAGCGTCTCCGCGCAGGCTATCGTCTCGTCCTCGCGGGTCCTCCCAACGTCGGAAAATCCAGCCTGCTCAATGCACTTCTTGGAACCGATCGCGCCATCGTCAGTCCTACCCCGGGTACCACCCGCGATACGGTGGAGGAGTCGATTGTGCTCGCAGGATTTCCCATCCGCCTGATTGATACCGCTGGCTTGCGCTCCTCAATCGACCCCGTTGAAATCGAAGGGATCAATCGTACCCGCCAAGCCGCCGACTCCGCCGATCTCGTCCTCGCACTCATCGATAAAACCTCCCCCCAAGATCCATGCCAAACCGAATGGCCTCGCCTCGGCCCAAAAATCCTCCACGTACTGACGAAATCCGATCTTCCTTCCACTTTTTCGGGTGAAGGCCTTTCCATTTCCACTAAAACAGGAGCGGGACTCGATTCCTTGCGTAAAACTATCGCTACCCGCCTGGCAGGAGATTTCCTTGCTCCAGGCTCAGATGAAATCGCCATTAACTCCCGCCACGAGGAAGCTCTTCGCCATACCGCAGAAGCTCTTGCCACCGCCTCGGCTTCTCTCCTTGCTCGCGCCGCACCAGAACTGGTCGCCTCCGATCTTCGCCTCGCCTTGCAATCCCTCGAATCAGTTCTCGGTGTGGGCACATCCGAAGACGTCCTCGATCGGTTATTTGCCCAGTTTTGTATAGGTAAATGAGCCTCTACTCCCTCATCGCCCGACCCGTACTCTTCCGCCTCCCTCCCGAGGTGGCTCACCAATTCACCCTAGCGGCGATGCGCCTTCCTGGATTGGCAAAGGCTATCACCATGGGACGCTCCGCCCCTCAAGAGCCCACCGAACTGATGGGACTAAAGTTTCGCAATCGCTTAGGTATCGCCGCCGGCGTCGACAAAAATGGGGACGCCCCGCTTGCTTGGCGAGATCTCGGTTTTGGTTTTGCCGAACTGGGCACCGTGACGCTCCACCCTCAACCGGGGAATCCCCAGCCGCGCGTCTTTCGCTATCCCCATCAGCATGCTCTGATTAACCGACTCGGCTTCCCCAATATCGGCGCTGAGGCCATGGCCACCCGACTCGTCCAGCTCCGCACCAAGCATGCTCTTCACGATTTTCCCATCGGCATCAATATCGGAAAATCCAAGATCACCCCGCTCGACCAAGCGCCGCTCGACTACTTGGGCTCCCTAAAACTTCTTCATCCCCTAGGAGATTTCTTTGTCATCAATATCAGTTCACCCAACACCCCTGGACTACGGGATCTAGCCAAACCCGACGATCTGCGTCGCCTTCTCTCTACCCTCCAAGATTTTAACCGTTCCTGCCCTCAGCTTAAACCACTCCTTTTGAAAATATCACCAGACGTCGAACCTTCATCCCTTCCTGAACTGGTCGCGATCACCCGCGAGTTTCAGCTTTCGGGAATCGTAGCTACAAATTCCACCATCCATCGCGAAGCCGAGGAACCGAAGGAAATTGGCGGGCTGAGTGGTCGCCCGCTAACCGCTCGCGCAATGGCTCTTACCCGCACCCTCCGCCCGCTTCTCGGACCAGAGCAGACGCTGATGGGAGTTGGCGGCGTCATGAACGCGGCAGACTACCATTCCCGCCGCCTCGCAGGTGCCGATCTTATCCAGGTCTACACGGGAATGGTCTACCTCGGCCCTTACACCGCCTGGGAAATTCTTCGCAAAACTCCAGTGGGGTCGTAGGTCACTCCCAAAAACCGCTCCGCAAGTCATTCCACTGCAACATCTTCCATGGGGTCGCAGGTCTTATAAGATGTTACAAGTCAATGTGTTGCAAGCCGTGTTTTCAATATTGGGGTCGTAGGTCAAAAATCTTCCATTAAGAAGAAATCTCACGTTCAAGCAACCAAAGTAGGTCTGAAAGGCGATTCAAATACCGCGGAATGATCGTCCTCACGTTCCCCTCCTTCTTTTCCAACTGCCACACCCCACGCTCCGCCCTTCGACAGACCGCTCGCGCTAAATCCAGTGCCGCCCCAGCCAGATTTCCTCCTGGGGTCGACCATCCCGTCGGTTGCGGCGCCGCCTTCTCCAACCGCACAATCTCCTCATCCAACAATCCCAAATCCTCATCTTTCAACCGCGCATACCCATCCGCCTCGTACCGCGCAAGATCCTCCGTCGCCACCGCCAACTCCCCCATCAACCCCACCAGTGCCTTTTGTATTTTTTCCAACAACGCCTTTTGCCCCTTCTCCGCGTGCGCCCGAGCCATCCCCAAACACGCATTCAATTCATCCACCTCCCCATACGCCCCCACTCGAGGGCTGTCCTTTGGCACTCTTTTCCCATACATTAGCGAGGTGGTTCCTCCATCCCCAGTGCGCGTAGCGATCGACATCCCCGAGAATTACCTGATCTACGCCCACTTCCAAGCCCTACCATGAACCGCCATCGCCTCGTCTCCCTCGCCGTCCTCGCCTCCGCTGTCCTCCTCCTCGCCCGCCAATCAGGATTTCTTCACCTCGACTTCTATCTTTTTGGATTCGATGTTCGTACCCCTATGGTCCTCCTTTCCTTTCTCCTCGCAGGCTTTCTCGCAGGCGCACTTCTAAAATCCTCCTAGCCGTGGCCCGTATCGCTCGTCTCCTCGTCGGTAACACCGAACACGTCCCCGATCTTACGTACGCCACCGGTCTCTTCATCCCTGACGACTTCGCTTGGTTCCAAACCCCAAAAGGCAAAACCTACCTCCTCCTCGGCCCACTCGAAATCGACCGCGCCCGCCGTACCGCCAGCGTCGACCAGTGCCTCGATCTTTCCCAAGAAGAAAAACGCCTAGGCCCAAAAAAGCACTCCTACCCCAAACTCCTCGCCTCTGTCCTCCGTCGCCACGGCATCCGCTCCGCCGAAATCCCCTCCTCTTTCCCTATCGGACTCGCCCAACAACTCCAACTAGCTGGCCTCCGTCTCCTCCCCATCCCCGGGCCCTTTTTCCCTGCCCGCTTAAAAAAATCCCCCACTGAAATCCGTCACATCACCCAAGCCATCCGCTCCGCCGAAGCGGGCCTCGCGCGCGCGCTCGAAATCCTTCGCGCCACGAAGATCCGCAAAGATAAAATCCTTTTTTGGGCAGGATCCACCCTCACCTCGGAACGACTGCGCACCGAAATGGAAATCGCCTGCCTCCGCCACGGCGCCCTCGCCCGCGACACCATCGTCTCAGGTGGCCAGCAAGCTTGCGACCCCCACGAACGCGGCCACGGCCCCCTTCGCGCTCACCAAGCCATCATCCTCGACATCTTTCCCCGTAACCCACAAACGGGTTACTTCGGCGATATCACCCGAACCATGGTCAAAGGCCAAGCTCCCGAAAAACTTCGCCACCTCCGCGATACCGTCATTCAGGGCCAACAACGTGTCCTCCGCCAAACCCGTACTGGCGCCAACGGCGGAAAAATCCAAAGCCATCTTCGCGACTGGTTCCATGACCAAGGTTACCCTACCGAAATCAAAAAGGGCCGATGGAACGGCTTCTTTCATGGGGTCGGACACGGACTTGGACTCGAAATTCACGAATCTCCACGTTTTGCCACCCCCTCCCTTACCCACGGCACGATTCTAACCGTCGAACCAGGCCTCTACGTCCACGGAATTGGAGGCGTCAGAATCGAGGATGTTGTCGTAGTGGGCCGCAAAGCCCCCCGCCTTCTCAGTAAATTCCCCGATCCATGGGAAATACGATGAAGCATATCCTTTTTACCCTTCTGCTCCTTGGATCGGTCGCCCTCTCCGCCCCACCCACCCCGCCCGTTAAGCCTCCAACGCTCGAAGTGGTTAACTCCGAGTTACTCGCCAAATCCGCGCTGCTCCTCGATCCACTCACTGGCGAAGTTCTCTATGCCAAAGACATCGACGATACCTATCCTCCAGCCAGCACAGTCAAACTCATGACCGCCCTCTTGGCTTACCAAAAGACGGGAGGCAAAGGCACCGTCACCGTCGCCGCCCAAGACACTCGCGTCGAACCCAGCACCGTCCCCCTGCGTACAGGCGAAACCGTCCCAGTCAGTGAACTCCTCCGATCCATCGTCATCGGTTCCGATAACGACAGTGCCATGGCCCTCGCCCGATCCACCTCAGGTTCGGTCGGTCAGTTCGTCGCCGATATGAATGCCGAAGCGGCTAAACTAGGAATGACCAACACCCGCTTTTACAACCCGCACGGCTTGCCAGGTTCGGGTCAACGCACCACCACAAGGGATCTCATGGTCCTCTTTAATATGTTTCTCTCGAAAACCGAGCTCCGTCGAATGGCCCAAACTCAGATCTACAACCTCAAAACCGCCATCGGCATTCAACATATGCGGAACCATAACAAGCTTCTCGGGGTCTACCCTGGGATGGGACCCGCCAAAACAGGTTGGACCTATGAAGCCCGCCATACCTTCGCCGCTTCTGCCACCCAAGGCGGACGTGAACTTCGGCTCACTCTTCTTAAAAGCGCCAACAAGTGGAAGGATACCCGCCTCCTCTTTGATTACGGCTTTGCCAATTTAGCTCCTGCCCCCGCCCCTAAACTCATCTCCACCCTTCCTCCCTCGCCTAGAGAAGAGCCTGCCCCCCAAGAAATCGCCACAAAACCGGTCGAACTTATCGTTCCCCCAGAACCAATTCTTTATCCCGTCCGCCGGGGCGACTCCCTCACTACCATCGCCCGTCGGTTTAGGGTCGGCGTAGAAGATATCATTTTATTTAATCCGATGGACGACCCCGACCTACTTATCCCAGGCCAAATCCTCCGCATCCCTAGGAAATCGAAGCCTTCCTCAACCCCTTAACTT
>CANESK010000045.1 GCA_947441075.1 Verrucomicrobia subdivision 6 bacterium | reverse complement strand
GTAGGCGGAAGGGTGAGCAGGAAACGTAGGCGAGTCCTAATCGATGACAGAACTTAACGGAATCGGGGTCGCCACCGTGTTCTCCGCAGATGCCGAGTTTAATGTCCTTGCGAGTGGAGCGACCAAGTTTTACTGCCATCTCCATAAGTTTGCCGACGCCGAGCTGGTCGAGGACGGCGAAAGGATTTTGGCGGACGATTTCTTCCTCTTGATAACGAGGAAGGAAGGAACCGGCGTCGTCGCGGCTCATGCCAAGGGCGGTCTGGGTAAGGTCATTTGTGCCGAAGCTAAAGAACTGGGCTGATTTGGCGATTTCGTCCGCGACGACGCAAGCCCGAGGAATTTCGATCATGGTTCCGACCAAGTAGGAGAGTTTTAGGTGTCGCTCTTTCTGGACTTGGGTGGCGACGCGATGGACGAGAGCGAGTTGAAGTTCAAGTTCCTTGGGGAAGCCAACTAGAGGAATCATGATCTCTGGGCGAACTTTTATCCCGGACGCCTGAACCTCTGCGGCGGCTTCAAAGATGGCGCGGGCCTGCATTTCAGAAATCTCTGGGAAGACAATACCGAGACGACACCCGCGATGTCCAAGCATGGGGTTGAACTCGTGGAGCTCTTTGACGCGCCGAGCGATGCGCTCGATCGAGATTCCGAGCTTATCGGCCAAGGCTTGTTGGGCGGCAGTATCGTGAGGCAGAAATTCGTGCAAGGGGGGGTCGAGAAGACGAATGGTGCCTGGACGGCCTCCGAGAGCTTTAAAAATACCTGCAAAGTCGGAACGTTGGGCGGGGAGGAGCTTTGCGATAGCACGTGCACGTTCCTCCAGATTCTCGGCGAGAATCATTTCGCGAACGTGATCGATGCGATCCCCTTCGAAAAACATATGCTCAGTACGGCAAAGGCCGACCCCTTGAGCACCGAAGGCGATGGCGTGGCCGACTTGATCGGGTTGATCGGCATTGGCGCGGACCTCGAGTTTCCGACGTTGATCGGCCCACTGCATGAGTTGAGCAAAGACTCGGTAGATTGGACTTTCGGCCGCGGTCATATCCTTGTCGATAAGCACCCGAACAATATCGGAAGGGGAGGTTTTAACTTCACCTGGGAAGATTTCTCCAGTGGTACCGTCGATGGAAAGGAAGTCGCCCTTGTTAAAAGTCTTGCCGCGAACTGTGAGGGTGGCCTTGGCGTAGTCGATATGAAGGTCGGATGCGCCACAAACGCAGACTTTGCCCATTTGACGGGCGACGAGGGCGGCGTGAGAGGAAACTCCGCCACGGGCGGTGAGAATGCCTTCGGCAGCGAGCATTCCGCGAATGTCCTCGGGACTGGTTTCGATGCGGACAAGGAGGACTTTTAAGCCCTTTTGGGCGGCGGCTTCGGCGTCGTTGGCTTGAAAATAGATCTGGCCTGAGGCGGCTCCAGGGCCTGCAGGGAGGCCGCGGGCGATGACCTCGGTGGTTTTACGTGCCTTGGCTTCAAAGACAGGAGCAAGAAGTTGGCTGAGGGAATCGGCCGGGATTCGGCGGATGGCGTCGTCGGGTTTGATGAGCTTTTCTTTAACCATTTCGACGGCGATGCGGACGGCGGCGAAGCCTGTGCGTTTTCCATTACGGGTCTGGAGCATGAAAAGGCGACCTTGCTCGACAGTAAACTCGAAATCTTGCATGTCGTGGAAGTGACCTTCGAGGGTGTGGCGGACATCTTGGAGTTGGCGGAAAACTTCAGGCATTTCGACCTGAAGTTGGGCAACTGGTTCGGGGGTACGGACCCCGGCGACGACGTCTTCGCCTTGGGCATTGAGGAGAAATTCCCCGTAGAGAACTTTTTCGCCTGTGGCGGGATCTCGGGTGAAGGAGACACCTGAGCCGCTATCATTGCCTGTATTGCCAAAGACCATGGCTTGGACGTTGACCGCGGTGCCCCATTCGTGGGGGATGTTGTATTTGCGACGATAGACGATGGCGCGGTCATTATTCCATGAACCAAAGACTGCGCCGACGGAGCCACGGAGCTGTTCGCGAGGATCATCGGGGAAGTCTTTGCCCGTCCGTTCTCGGATGAGTTTGCGGAATCGATCAGTGAGGGTGCGGAGTGCGGAGGCATCCAGTTTGGTGTCGGCGATATGGGGATCTTTGGGATGGAGCTCTTTTTTGAGATTCTCGATGACGACTTCGAAGGGATCATGGTCTTCGCCGGGTCGCTTTTGGACGCCCATAACGACATCGCCGTACATTTGGAGGAAGCGGCGGTAGCAGTCGTAGGCAAAACGTTCGTTACGACTGCGTTCGGCGAGGGCACGTACGGTCTTGTCGTTGAGACCGAGATTGAGGATGGTGTCCATCATCCCTGGCATGGAGTCGCGGGCGCCGGAGCGGACGGCGAGAAGGAGTGGATTGACTGGATCGCCGAGTTTTTTTCCCATGGAGTGCTCGATCTTGGCGATGGCCTCATCGATCTGCCGTTCCAAGGATGGGGGGTAGGTGCTCTGGTTCTCGTAAAAGTAGGTGCAGACGTCGGTACTAATGGTGAAGCCTGCGGGAACTGGGAGGCGAATTCTGGTCATTTCGGCGAGGTTGGCCCCTTTGCCGCCGAGGAGGGCCTTCATCTTGCCGTTTCCATCCGCTTTGCCGCTACCAAATGAGTAAACGTACTTCACCGACTTGCGAAAGAGTGGTTTCTTAGGTTTCGAAGGCTTTGTTTTAGTTGGCATGGTGTGAAGTGGAGCAAAAACAAATGCCAGCCAATTGGTTTTTTTGCAAGCTTGATCAGGCTTGTTTTGCGGGAAGGGGAGAAGCGGGTGGGCGAGATTTCCAGGAAGCTTCTTGGAAGGCGAAGACTTTTTTTAAGCCATGTTCAGCGAGGGTGAGGAGGGATTGGAATTCGTCGCGGCTAAAGTCATGTTCTTCGCCTCCTGCCTGAACTTCGACAAGGCGACCCGCACCAGTCATGACTACATTCATGTCGACTTGGGCGTCACGATCTTCGGGGTAATCGAGATCGAGAATGACCTGATCTTTGAGGAGGCCGACACTAATGGCGGCTACGGGGGTACGTAGGGGATCGGCGGTCATGCGCCCAGCGATTTGCAGGCGTTCGACAGCTCGGCGCAGAGCAAGACAGGCTCCGGTGATGGCCGTGGTGCGGGTGCCGCCGTCAGCCGCGAGCACATCACAATCAATCCAGAAGCTACGGGGTCCGAGAGCGGTGAGATCGACCACGGCACGAAGGCTACGACCGAGGAGACGTTGAATTTCGGTAGAGCGTCCGTCGACCTTGCCGCGAGAAGAGTCGCGAGCTTTGCGGCTGGGGGTCGAAGCAGGGAGCATAGAGTATTCCGCGGTAAGCCACCCTCCAGGGACGTTTTGATCTTTCATCCAGCGGGGAACAGCTTCGTCTACGCTGGCGGTGCAGATTACCTCAGTTTTGCCGCAACGCAGAAGGACAGATCCGACGGCGTGAGGGGCTATATCCCAAGTGCAGGATAAAGGGCGCAGATCGGAAGCGGAACGGCCATCAGGACGGGTACTCATTTAGAAAGATCCTCGGCAGAACGGACGGTGTTGGAAAGAAGAAGTGCAATAGTCATTGGACCGACCCCTCCTGGATTCGGGGTGATGGCACCCGCGATGGTGGAAACGGAGGCGAAATCAACATCGCCGACAAGGCGGTACCCGCGAGCGTTGGTGGCATCGGAAATTCGGTTAACGCCGACATCGATGACGGTGGCACCTGGGCGAACATGTTCTTTGGTGAGAAAGAGGGGGCGTCCGATGGCGGCGACGAGAATGTCGGCTTGGCGGGTGAGAGAGGGTAGATCGACGGAGGCAGAGTGAGCGAGGGTGACGGTACAGTCTGCGCCTGGGGATTTACGCGCGAGTAGAGCGGCCAGGGGGCGCCCGACGATCTGGCCGCGACCAAGGATAACGGCGTGCTTTCCTGCGGTAGGGATTTTGCCGAGGCGGAGGATTTCTAGAATTCCTGCGGGAGTGCAGGGGAGAAAACCGGTGGGATCGCCGAGAAGAAGTTTTCCAAAGTTGAGAGGATGAAAGCCGTCGACATCTTTTGTGGGAGAGACGTGGGCATAGACCTTATCGTTGGGGAGAGGCGCAGGGAGGGGAGACTGAATGAGAATGCCATGAACGAGGGGATCAGCGTTCAGGGAGTCGATTTCATGGAGAAGGGAGGACAGGGTGGTGGTGGCGGAAAGAACGAGGGTGCGGCTAGCGATGCCGACTTCTTTGGCGCGGGCTTCTTTGCGGGCAACGTAGGCGCGGGAGGCGGGGTCTTCCCCAACGCGAATAAAGACAAGTTTCGGGGTGACGCCACGTTTTTCGAGGGCGGAGACGCGAACTGCAGTTTCGCGGTGAATCGAACTGGCGAAAGCTTCTCCATCCAAGATAGGTACAGGCATGGGAAAAGATTGCAACGAAGGAGGGTAAAGTGGAACTAGGAAAGTTTACGGAAGAGAGGAATGGGAAGGCCAGGAGGAGGCTGAACGATTTCCATGCCTGGACGGGATGCGGCGAGAGCGGAGGCGAACCAAGATTGGGCATCGGGGTCGCCATGAACGAGTAGCACACGGGAGGGTTTAATGTCTTCGGTGACCCAGCGGAGAAGGTCTTCCCGGGTAGCGTGAGCGGTGAGGTCGAAGTGGCGGACTTCGCAACGGACGGGGAGAGAGCCGCCCTGTTCGCCCCAGTCGACGGTACCTCCTTGGCCTGCTTTGCGGAGAAGGCCAGCGGGGGAAGAGGGTTCGGTATATCCGACGAAGAGGATGGAGTCGTGCTCCCGAGGAAAGAAAAGGCGTGCGATGGTGTGGCTGGTAGTTTTTGGGGTCATCATGCCAGCGCTGAGGAGGTAAATATGGCCTGCGCGGAGTCGAAGGCTGGGCAAGCGGCGGGGGTCGAATGTTTCGGGTTGGGCTTCGGGGATGAGGCGGAAGTTTGCGTGTTGGCGTGGGGCGAGGGTTCGTTGGCGGTCGTAGACTTCCGTCATGGCTCGGCCCAGTCCACCGATGTAAACGGGGGCGGAAGGAATTTTCCCTGCGAGGCGGGCATGGTGGAGAAGGGTGATGACTTCTTGAGTTTTGCCCATGGCGAAGACGGGCATGAGGACGGCTCCACCGCGTTCGAAGGTGGTGCGAATGGCGGTAAGGAGTTCTTCTTCAAAGTATGCGCGATCTTGGCCAGGGATGGCGGGTTGAGCGCCGCGAGTTGTTTCCATGATCAAGGTATCGAAAGGGCCGGTGGGAGTTTGGCAAGGGAGCATAAGGGATTGGCGTTGGAGATTGAGGTCGCCGGTGTAGAGGGCGCGGCGTTCTTCAGCGCGGATTTCGGTAAGGACCGAACCGAGGACGTGGCCGGCATCATGAAAGACAAACTCCAGTTCGGAGGAGGAGTCGGCGCGGAAGGGGCGATTGAGGGGAGCGAGTTCCCAAGTGACGGCGGAGTCGTCCACCGTGCGGTGGGTATAGAGAGGGTAATCCATGCGGCCCAGTTCCCGTCGTTGGCGGGTCATGACATTGACAGAATTATGGAGAAGGGGCTCGGCCAGTGCGGCGGTGGCTGAAGTCATGAAGACTTTGGCGTGGGGATGGGCTTGGGAGACGAGGGGAAGAGCACCAATGTGGTCGTGGTGGGCGTGGGAAAGTATGATGGCGTCTAAATCTTGAGGAATCTGATCGAGGAGAGGAGTGGCGTCCCATCCGTCACGGCGCGGGTGCATTCCCGCATCGAGCATAACCGAAGATTCTCCTTTCTGGATGAGATAGGAGTTAGCCCCGATTTCTGGGGCACGAGTTAGGTTTGTGAAGGTGACCATGGAGAGGAGTCGGCGAGAAAGAGGAGCAACCGCTGGCTCAGGGCGAGCCCCGAAGCTGGGCTAGGACTTGAGCGGGGAGCTGATTTCCAGGAAGGGCTGCGCGACCTGCAAGCCAATCGCGGGCGATTTGGCCACGGCGTTGGTTGAGGAGCTGTGCAGAGATTTTAGGAAGAGTGGTGGCGACAGTGGCGGCGGGGGCTGGATCCCGTTTGACTAAATAAACGGCAAGTAGGCCGGTGGGAGTGCGGAGAAACGGGCTGACGCGCTGGGGATCCATTTGGGCGACGGCTTGGCGAATTCTGTCCGCATCAGGAAAGGTGAGGGGTTTGTCGTCGGCGGGGGCAAAGATGGGTATTTTTGCAGGGGTAAGCTTCGCCGATTGTGCGATTGCCTCCCATTTCTGTCCGCTGGCGAGGTCTGCATTCGCGCGTTGGATAAAGGCTTGGGCTTGTTGGCTGGCCAACTGGATCCGAGCCATTTCTTGCCAACGAGTGCGGACTACGGCGGTAACCTCGGACAAGGGGCGCTGGCGACCAGGTTGCACTTCGCGGAGGTGGAGAACGAAGAAGCCATTTTTCGATGGAAGAAAATCGCTGATTGGATCTTCGGCTGTAAGAGCGAAGGCAGCAGCGGTGAGCCGAGGATCGGTTTCACCTGGGAAAGGGGTTTCAGTGGGGGCGAAAGGTCCGTAGGTGCGTGGGTTAAGTTTAGCGGCTGCGGAAGCTTTGGAGAAATCTGGGCGAGATTTTCCTTCGGCTAGATTGAAGAACTGTGAGGTAAAGGCGAAAGCCACCTCGCCAGCTTTAGCCCGAGATTCTTCGGTGGAGGCCCCTGCAAGGAATTCCACGATCTCGACCGTTCGGCGTGGGGGAATAGTAAACTCGGATTCGCCTGCCTTATAAAAAGACTCCAGATCTTGTTGGGTTGGCTCGGGGGGCGTGATGGTGTTGGGGTCCCAGCGAACGACTTGGACTTCGACCGGGCCGAAGAGGCGGAGCAGACGGGTTTCGGCCTCGTTGGGCATAACCACGGCGGTGGAAGTGAGTGCGGTGAGGAGTTGACGGGTGCGCACTTCATCGGCAATGGCTTGGTTGAAGCGTTCTCCACTGAAACCCTGTGGGGAGAGGAAGTTCGCGGAGAAACGTTGAAAGAATTCGGGGTCGTACTGTTTATCTTTTTGGAAGAGGGGATTTTCTTTGATGGCACTGATCAGTTGAGCTGGTTGCGCTTCGAGCTGCGCGGAGTCGGCCGCTTGGATTTGGAGGAGGCGGACCCATGTTTGAAAATTCAAAAGTTCATTTTGCTCAGCAGCGGGGATACGGCCTGTTTCCAAAGTGATCTCGAGCACGGATTGACGTTGTGCAGCGACGAATTCGTTAAGAGTAAGGCTTCGGCCATTGATCTGTCCCATACTTTGAGACGCTGGATCGACGCCACCTTTCGGGGTCCAATTTCCAAAGAATATGAAAGAGACGCCAACTACGGCGAGAAGGACTAAAAGGAGGCCTTTTAACTTATCATGGAGGAAGGTGATCATCATTGTTTTTGGCTTGTCAGGGGGGTCGGAGGGAAGCGCAAAATGAGAGGATGCGCCGAATTCCGTCATTTGTTGTGCTCGGGGTATTGGTGCTCTGTCAGAGTACTTTGGGCGAGGATCAGATTCGGCTGAAAAGTGGGGAGGTTCTGCGGGGCACGGCAACCAAGTTTGACGAGGGATCGATGACTTTAACCTTTAAATTCGACAAGGGAACCTTGGGCTATAACCAAGCTGATCTGGCTGAGGTGACTTTGGCGGAGCGGCCGGGGGTGGTGGAGGGCAGGAAAGCTTTCGCGGAGGGGAACCTAGATGAAGTTGTCACCAATTGGAAAGGGCCGGTGGGTGAATTCATTGGGGTCGATAGCCCATGGGTACTGGAGTGCACAGGTGGCTTGGGACAAACCTATCTTGCGCAGGGCAAAGTCGCGGAGGCCGAGGCTCTTTATGGAAAGATGAAAAAGTTTTACCCAACGGGTCCTGCAGCCCTCCGAGCGGATGTGGGGCTGGCTGAGGCGACATCGGGCCGGGATGTGGATGGGCTGCTCAAAAAACTGGACGAGTTGAAGGGCCAACTTAAAGAAAGTCTCCGTCCTTTGCGTGCGGATCGTGAAGGATTGGCGGAGTTCTATTTTTCGCGGGGTGGGGCTTATGAAAAGAAGGGGGAGGTGAAAAAGGCGTTGGAGGATTATCTTCGGGTGAGCGCTTTGTATCCTGACCCTCCTTCGCTTGGGCAGAGGGCGGAAAAAAAGGCTCAAGCTCTCCGCTTGGCTAACAAAGACCTCGTCACCGACTAAGTTTTTGCCTTACTCTTTGACTCTATGAAAAAGATGAGTTTTCCTTCAATCGCGCTTACGCTTATGACTTGGTTTTCCCTTGGGTCGACACTCCTAGCGGAAGAAGCGGCTGGAGAAAAAAAGCAGACGGTTTGGGAGATGTTTCATGGGGGTGGTATCGTCATGTACATCTTGCTGATTGCTTCGATTTTGATTATGGCCTTTACGATCGAGGCCTTTATCAAGATTCGGATGGCCCGCTTGGCTCCTTCTGCGGTGTTAGCCCAGCTAAAAGATGCGATTGTTTCTGGGAATTATCCCTTGGCCCATCAGGTCTGCACGGCCAATCCATGCTATTTAGGGAAGATCGTTCAGGCAGGGTTGGAAAGGCTGGGGAGAGGGAGGGAAGCAGTTGAAACAGCGGTGGGCGATACAACCGCTAAGGAACTTAATGGGATTAAGGCTAATATTCAGTATCTTTCCGTCATCGGGGTGGTTAGCCCGATGGTCGGTTTGACTGGAACCGTGGTGGGCATGATCAAAGCGTTTAAAACCCTCGGCTCTTCCGGGGCAGCGGATCCGAGTAAATTGGCGGAAAATATTTCGGAGGTTCTTGTAGCCACGGGGGCAGGCCTCTTTGTCGCCATCCCAGGCTTTATTCTCTACTATGTCTTTCGCAATCGGATTCAGACCGTCTCGGTTGCAGTCGATGCGGAGGTCAACCTGCTTTTGGAAGATATCCCTTTTGAACAGCTCACCGGGTATCGAGTGAGTGAGTACCTCGGCGCCTCCACCGAAGCTCCGGTGGCGGGAGCGTAACGACGGGATCGCGTGCCATGTCTGGGCACGGAAAAAAATTTAGCGTCCACACCGCTGGGGGTGAGGAGGAACCAGAGTTTCAAGTGGCACCGATGGTGGACGTTCTCTTGGTCTTGCTGATGTTTTTCACGGCTACGACCACAACCGAGATTAAAAGTCAGATTGCGGATTTAACTCTACCCGACGCACAGGATGCGAAGGATCGGGAAAAGGGAGAGGGACAGTTTGTCGTGAATATTAATCGGTTAGGAGGCTTGGAGCAGGCAGGGGGACAATCGGGCCTGACTGAGGCAGCCCTCTCTCAATTAATTAAGAAGGACTATGACACTACAAGGAAACTTAACCCGAACGCGAGTTACCGCGTACTGGTGCGGGCAGATAAGGATCTGGGCTGGGAAAAGACTAAAGTGGTCTTGAAGGCGGCGGCGACGGCGGGAGTCGCTAATGTGGTTTTTGCTACGACCAAAGGGGGCAAGGGGTAATTTATGGCTGGAGGTGGATCGAGCGACGGGGAATATGGATTACAGATTGCGCCGATGTTGGACGTGATGTTTGTTCTCCTACTTTTCTTTATGGTGATGGCGGGGAAACAGGTGAAGGAGGCGGAGTTGGGCGTGCAGGTGCCAGGGGCTTCTAAGGCGGTGGGTACGGCCAAAACTCCCGTGACACTGCGAGTAAGCGAAAACGGCGTGGTTTCTTTTAATGATAGCCCAGTGGATAGCCGGGATGATCGGGAGATGCCTAAGCTGCTGGCAAAGCTTAAGGCGCTGGTAGAGGCGTCGCCCGATCAGTCGGTGATCATTCGCCCGAAAGACAGTGCCCCCTACCAGAGGATTATCGATGTGCTGAACGCCTGCGGGGCAGCCCGCGTTAAGAACCTGACTTTCGGCGGGTAGAGTTTAAGGGAGGGGTCTAAGAGCAAACTCAACAGGTGCTTAGGCGCGCCCCATGTACTTCTTTTCGCGAGTGTCGACGCGGATGAGCTCACCCTCTTTGATGAAAAGGGGAACTTGCAACTGGAGGCCTGTCTCGAGCTTAGCTACTTTCATGACATTATTGGCGGAATCACCGCGTACTCCCTCGGGAGATTCGATGACTTTGAGAATTGCACTGGCAGGAGGCTCCACGGAAACGGCTTTTCCTTCGATAAAAAGAATTTCGCAAACCATGTTTTCCGAAAGAAAATCCTTGGCATCCTCAAGCAACTCGGGTGCGAGGGTCAGGTTCTCGTAATTCTCGGGGTTGATGAAGGTGTAGCCGGTGTTGTCGTGGTAGCTAAATTCCCACTTATCTCGAGAGACGCTAACCGACTCTAGGCGGTCGTCCGAGGCGAGACGATGATCGGAGGATTGGCCTGAACGGAGGGAGCGGAAGGTGGCTTGGACGAAAGCACGCTTATTTCCAGGGGTACGATGAACTGTTCCTAGGACCACAAAAATATCCCCGTCCTTCTTTACGGCCATTCCCTTTTTTAGATCGTTTGCAATTACAGCCATAGTTTCATTCTCCTTCTTTTTCGTGTCTCAAAGCAATCTGAAACGAGTTAAATCCTGCGCGTCGACAAGGCCGACGGGTCGTCGTGCGGTATCAACCACAACCAAGTCTTCAATCCTGTGGGATTCAAAAATATGGAGGGCTTTGGCGGCTAAGCTACCGACAGGGATAGTTACGGGATTTTTTGTCATGACAGCACGAAGTGGGCGCTTACCGATCTGAGGATCCTTCTGGAAGTCTCTGACGAAATCTCCGTGGGTGTAGATTCCGGCCACCTTGCCCCTTGCATCCAGAATAATGGCGGCTCCGCATCTCTTCGCGGTGATTTCGGACAAGGCTTTGCTCACGGTGGTTTCTGTGCTGCAAATGGGTACGGATGCGCGGGGTCGCATAATTTCGCTGACGGGAAGAAGCAGATCCCGACCAATGGCTCCAGCGGGATGGAGACGGGCAAAATCCTCCCGGCGGAATCCGCGGCTTTCAAGGAGGACCATGGCAAGGGCATCCCCCATCGCCAGCATGGCGGTGGTACTGGAGGTCGGTGCGAGATTGAGTGGGCAGGCTTCCTGCTCGACTGAAACATCGAGTGCCACGTCCGACTGGCGGGCGAGGTGGGAGCGAAGGTTGCCGGTCATTACGATGATGGGAGTACCTAGTCGCTTGAAGAGGGGAACAACGCGGAGCAGTTCATCGGTGCTTCCGCTGTAGCTGAGGACAAGGATGAGATCTTTTTTTGAGACAACTCCCAAATCCCCGTGGGCGGCATCCACGGGGTCGAGGGTCACTGAGGTCGTTCCGGTACTGGCAAGGGTGGCGGCGATCTTATTGCCGATATGCCCTGATTTGCCAATGCCCGTCACGATGATCTTTCCTCCGCTTTCGAGTCGTTGCTTCATCAGAGCGATGGCCTTAATGAAGGAGGGACCGAGGCGGCGACTGACTCGTCGTAGGGCAGCGATCTCGATATCAAGAACGCGACGCGCTTTCTGGATTTGGTGTCCGTTTGCCATAAAGAGGAAATATTATGCGACCTTGGCTTCAGGGGCAACCTGCATGAGAGCTTGAGCCAATCCCAAAAAAACGGCACGGTAAGAGGGTGAAACGCTTTCCTGAGCTCTTTCTGGCTCTACGATTTCTCCGTCCAAGGCGGACTTTTGTTTCCATTATTACAGTGCTGAGTTGGCTCGGGGTGGTCGCAGGGGTCCTAGTGTTGATTGTGGTTCAATCGGTGATGCGCGGCTTTGAGGATGAATTAACTAAGAAGGTGATCGGTTTCCAGTCTCATCTCACGGTCACGGGAACGGGTCCGTTGCGGGATGTTGGACCTCTGCTTGATCTGATTCGGGTAGAACCTGGGGTAGTGGGAGCGACCCCGTCTGTGGTGGGACCGGTCCTGGCGGAGTGCGGGAGTCGTATTTCGACCCCACGAATCAAAGGATGGGATTCGGAGACCGCCCCATCCGTTCTCCCTTTGATGGAGTGTTTGGTGGCAGGGGCTTGGTCGCCTGGTCCAGATCAACTGGTAGTCGGATCCGAGTGGGCCCGAGCGAACCGTGCCGAAATTGGGTCCGAAGTGAATCTTCTCGCACCTCAGCAGATCAAGGACCTTGTTGGGTCGAAGAGTGGTTCTGCGAACCAACCCAAAAAAATTCCGTTACCACGGACTTTTCGTGTGGCAGGTATTTTTACCACAGGAATGTTTGATTATGATTCCGAGTATGTTGTAACCGACCTTGGCACTGCGCAGGAACTATATGCGATTCCTCAGGCGGTTCACGGGGTTGCGATTAAACTGGATAGCCCAGGTCAGGCCTCTCGTATTGCGGAAAGCATACGTCTTCGATTGGGGCCAGATTTACGGGTTTTGACTTGGATGGATCATAATCAACGTCTCTTTGCCGCAGTTGCGGTGGAGCGTAGGGTTATGAGTTTCCTGCTTTTTTTTGTGATGGGGGTTGCCGCCCTTGGGTTAAGCGGAACTCTAATTACGATCACGGTGCAGCGGGCCAAGTCGATCGGTACGCTGGCGGCTTTAGGGGCTACTCCACTTCAGATCGCCACTATCTTTACTATGTATGGTGTGGTGGTAGGGGTCTTGGGCTCATTCTTTGGAGTGGTAGGTGCGGCACTGGTTCTGGCGAATCGAAATGGACTCAGCCAAGTGATTGGTCGTCTGACTGGACAGGAGCTTTTTCCTGCAGAAATTTATCACTTTACGGGTTTGCCTGTCCGTTATGATTTTGGAGTCTTTGTAGGCGTAGCTTTGGCGGGCATGGCTTTGAGCGTTTTAGCGGCACTAGTTCCTGCTTGGACCGCTTCGCGAACGGAACCCGCCACGAATTTGAGGCGTGCATGAGTGTGCCCCTTTTAGAAGTTCGGGATCTGCGGAAGAGCTACCAGCTGACCGGGCGACCTGCACTGGAAGTGCTCCATGGGATTCAATTCTCGCTGAATCCAGGGGAGTGTCGTCCGATTTGCGGCCCTTCGGGCGCTGGGAAGTCTACTTTGCTTCATATTCTTGGTGGTCTGGAATCTCCTGATGGCGGAGAGATAATCTGGAAAGGGGAGAGTATGAAAGGGTGGAATCGCACCCAAGGCGCTCTTTGGCGTCGAGGGGCGGTCGGCTTTATTTTCCAGTCTTACCACCTGATTCCTGAGCTGACCGTCGAAGAAAATGTTCGTCTGCCTGCGATGCTCGCGGGGGTGCAACTGGGGGAACGTTGGGAGGATCTGTTGGATGAGGTGGGGATGACCCTCCGCCGTGATCATTTGCCAGGCGAGCTTTCTGGGGGGGAACAGCAGAGAGTGGCGGTTGCGCGGGCGCTGATTCTCGAGCCTGATTTGATCTTGGCGGATGAGCCGACGGGAAACCTGGATGTGGCGTCGGCTACGGCGGTGCTTGATTTGCTTGTTCGAATGGTCCGAGAGAGGCAAAAATCACTACTACTTGTTACCCATGACGAATCGGTGGCCGCGAAGGTGGGGAACCCCTTGCGGTTGCTGGACGGCAGGTTGGCAGAAAAGGAAAAATGATTATCTATATTGACGGAAAATTCTATCCAGAGGAAAAGGCAAAAATCTCGGTTTTCGATCACGGGCTTCTTTATGGGGACGGCGTCTTTGAAGGAATCCGAGCTTACGCGGGGCGGGTCTTTAAGTTGGAGGAGCATCTCTTTCGATTAGAGGACTCAGCTAAGGCGATCTTGCTCAAGTTGCCGTGGAGCCGTGCGGAAATTCGAAGTGCAGTTCTTGAGACTTGCCGACGGAATAAGATGAAATCGGGATATTTGCGTTTGGTGGTCACGCGAGGCAAAGGCTATCTGGGGCTCTCCCCGGATCGGTGTAAGAAACCGACGATCATTATCATCGCAACCAAGCTGGAGCTGTATCCAGCAAAGTACTACCGGAACGGGCTGACGGTGGTTACGGGCGCGACCTGGAGGCGG
>CANESK010000044.1 GCA_947441075.1 Verrucomicrobia subdivision 6 bacterium | reverse complement strand
GGAGTGCACTTTCATATCAACCTGCTTCCTGAAGTTCGCGGAGGTGCGGTAGGACTGCTTCTTTTTGAGACTTTCTTAGATCGGATGGCGGAACTTGGGGAAACTTGCGTCTTTGGGCAGGTGGTGGTGAAGGGAGATCGTCGTACCGAGAGGATGTTTGGGCGTTACGGCTTCACGATTACTGAAAGGAAGGAAGTCACCAAATTCCGAAAGCAGCATAAGGAGCCAGTCTTTCTTTGTACGCTGGTCCAAGTTCGCAGAAGGGGGGCCAAGTTCCGTAAGCCCGCCCCACCGATAGGGGAAAAGCGGTTACTTCTTTCCCTACACGACTTCCATTCAGACAGTCGGAGCCAACTGGAAGAGCAGATGGAATTTTGCCTGCATCGCTGCCCAGGTCATGCCTCGGTCCTGGTAATTCCCGATTACCATCACGGTGGGTCGATCGAGTCCTCCGAGGAGTGCCTAACTCTTTTGCGAGGTTGGCAGGCCGAGGGACACGATCTCGCAATTCACGGCTACTATCACGATCGACAAGACCGGCCTGCCGGCTCTTGGTGGTGGACCAAAATCTACACGAACGGCGAGGCTGAGTTTATCGATCTGCCACAGCGAGAAGCGATGGAGCGTGTCGACCGAGCGATGGCACTCTGGCAACGGCAAGGCTGGAAGAGCGCTGGTTTCGTGGCGCCAGCATGGCTTTATCCTGAATGGCTGGAAAAGAGTTTGGCGGAGCGAGGGTTTGCCTACACCTGTCGGTTACGGGAGGTCGTCAACCTCGCCAGCGGCCACCGGGATAAAGCGTGGGCTGGGACCTATAGTCTTCGCTCCGGCTGGCGTAAGGTAGCGGCTCGAGGGTGGCACCCGATTTGGAAGGCGATCTGGGCAGGAGAGAAGGTAGTGCGGTTGAGTCTTCACCCCGATGATTTAGAGACACCCTTTGTGCGGCGACAGGTCGGCGTTTTGCTCGAAGAGTTGAGGCGTCGTGGCTATCGTAGCTGTTCCTACTCCGAACATGTCCAAAGCTGATCTTCATCTCCACTCCCGATATTCCGACCGTCCCTCCGAATGGATTTTACGGAAGCTGGGCATACCCGACAGTCTTTCCCAACCTCGCAAGCTCTATGAAATGTTGCGGCAATCTGGGCACGACTTCGTTACCTTAACCGATCACAACACCTTAGGAGCGGCTCGTGAGTTGAAGGGGCTCGATGGATTTATTCCAGGGATCGAGATCACCACTTATTTTCCTGAAGACCATTGTAAGATTCATCTCTTGGCCTGGAATCTGGACGACGGCCAATTTGTGGAGATCGAAAAACTACGTCCCAACCTCTATGACCTGGCCAAGTTTCTCCATAAGGAAAAGATTGTCCACGCCGTCGCTCATCCTTTGCTCAATCTGGATGGAAAGATGCGGCCAGAGCATTTCGAGAAGCTGATCCTTCTTTTTCAGGTATTTGAAAGTAAGAATGGTTTACGCTCTCCGCTTGGTCAGGAGATAGCGACTGCTTGTCTGCTCGCTTTAACTCAAGCCAAGGTCGAAGAGCTTTCTCGGCGACACGGTTTAACTCCGCTGAGTCCAGAGCCTTGGCGAAAATCTTTCATGGGTGGATCGAACGATCATAGCGGCTTATATGCAGGCAGAGTCTGGACGGAGATTACTGGGGCGAAGGATGCGGAATCATTTTTACGATCAGTAGCGGAGGGAAAGGGGATCGTTCATGGAGGCGGTGGTGATCCTGCTCGATTGGTTAATGGGCTATTTCATATTATTTTTGATTTCCTTCGTGAAAAGGTCGGACATAAAGCGCCACGGGGTTCGGCGCTTATCTTAGGGATCGTGAATCGTTTTCTCGCAGGGCAAAACCCTCTGGAGATTGGTTTTCTAGATAAAGCTCGCTACGCAGTGGAGATGGTCACGAGCGGGAAGATTCTAGAATTCTGGCGATCGCCTGAGGGCGGCTTAAATAAGGAGCTTTCCGCTTATCTGACTCTCCCCGCTACTCGGAAACAGTTGCAGACCGTTTTGCAAGAAGAGAAGGAGCCTGAGCGCAGGAGTTTTCGTCTGGCATCCAAGATTATGAACGATGTCGGATTCCGGGTGGTCACCCGGTTTCTGGTCAAAGCGGAAAAAGGGGATGTGTTGGGTGGATTAGAACCTTTGGCTGGGGTGATTCCGCTGGGCTTAGCGGCGGCCCCTTATTTGTACTCCTTCTACGCTTTGAAAAGTGATCGGTTGATGTGGGGCCAGGTCGCCTCCGATTTCTTAGCAAAGAAACCATTGGCGTTGGAAAATCGCAAGAAGGGTTGGTGTACCGACACCTTGGAAGATGTTAACGGAGTAGCCCGAACCATTCGGACGATGGCGGAAGCTGGGAGGGAAGCGGGTGCTGATTTAACTATCCTGACGAGCCGAATGGGCAAGGCGGAGGAAGATGGGGTAGTGAACTTTCAGCCTGTGGGCGAGTTCACCTTGCCTGAGTATGATCTACAGAAGCTGAGCTTTCCTCCTGTACTGGAGTTTGTGGATCACGTAGCGAACCGTGGTTACACCGAGCTTATCTTGAGTACGCCAGGACCGATGGGTTTGGTGGGACTGATGGCGGCTAAGATTCTGGGGCTACAGACGAGCGCTATTTATCACACTGATTTCCCTCAGTACGCCAGGTTTTTGAGTGAGGATGATCCTTTGATGGAGGGTATGGCGTGGAACTATATGCACTGGTTCTACAGCCAGATGGATCGGGTGTATGTGAACTCTCAAAGTTACTTGGAGCGGTGGGTTGAGAAGGGGTTGCCCCGGGAAAAGCTGATGATTCTGCCGAGGGGTTTGGATACGGAGACCTTCTCAACGAAACACCGTGACCCGGAGTTCTGGAAGAAGCGCGGAGCGGTCGGGAAGGTGGTCTTGTACGTGGGCAGAATATCGAAGGAGAAGGAGTTGGAGTTCCTTTCGCGGGTGGCTGAGAAACTGCCGAGAAAGAAAGGGGTGACCTTTGCCTGTGTTGGCGAGGGGCCATTCCTACCGGAGTTAAAGAAGAAGATGCATGAAGGGATCTTCACGGGGGTACTGCATGGGGCGGATTTATCCAAGGCCTACGCCTCAGCCGATCTCTTCGTTTTTCCAAGTACCACGGATACTTATGGCAATGTGGTGGTGGAGGCGATGGCCTCGGGCCTGCCAGTGATCGTCTCGAATCAGGGTGGGCCAGGTGAGCTACTGCGCGGTGAACGAGATGGGGAGGTGGCGGCTACGGGCGATGTGGCGGCTTGGGTCAATGCGGTGGAGAGGCAGATCCTGCGCGGGGAAAATAGTAATTCACGGGAAGAAAGGCGTGAAAGGACGATTGCGGGTAGAAGTTGGCAGGACGCGTTTACTTCCTTTTGGCGGGATGGTCTTTTGTGAATAACTCTAGTCGCAAATAAGTTGACGCTGAGCTGATTAGAACGTTTTATTGAACAATGTCCGAAGGTGTACCTCCGCCGCCAATGCCTCCACGCCCCCCAGGCGTGCCGCCAGCAGGAGGGCCGCCGAAGCCGCCAGGGGCACCGAGTCTCCCCGGTATTCCTAAACCGCCATTAGCTCCGCCTGGAGTTGTGCCACGTCCTCCAGCTCCTCCTGTCGGTTTGCCCAAACCGCCCGCTCCTCCGGCTCCTCCAGCTCCTGCAGGCTTAAAAAAAGAGACGATGCGTTTAGCTCCTCCCTCCGCACCGAAGCCGCCCGCTCCAGGACTTCCTCCTAGCGGAGCTCCGGGACTTCCGCCAAAGCCTGGTGTGCCCTCGATTCCTGCAATTCCTGGAAGTACTACTCCACCAGGAGTTCCTGGAGTACCTGCAGTTCCTGGAGCAGCTAAGCCGCCTCCCGATTTACGAAAAGAGACCATGCGGATTAGCCTTCCGCCTAGACCCGGACCTGGAGTAGTTGCAGGCGCGCCTAAACCCGCGGGAGCTCCGCCCTTAACCGCCACTCAACCTGCCAAGCCAATGATTCCTTCTGGTGGTTCTGCGGGTGCGGTTCCAGCTGCGGCAAAAGCCGCGGGTCAAGTGGCTGCGCCGGCTGCACCTGCTTTGCGAACGGCTTCTGTGAGTGGTGGAGCCAGAACTGTGGTTGATACCGACGGGGCGGGAACCGCCTTAGCGATCGCCGCCTTGGTGGCTTCTATAATTTCGTTTGGAATCGTTCTGCTCAGTTTTTTGAGTAAGTAAGGGAGAATTTATGGCAGATGGCAATACGATCACTTTAACCACCGCGAATTTCGATTCAGCGGTCTTGCAATCGAAGGTACCCGTCCTAGTGGATTTCTGGGCGGAGTGGTGTGGCCCTTGTCGGATGATCGCTCCTTTGCTGGAGCAGATTGCCAAGGATCACCCCGGAAAAGTTGTCGTGGGGAAGGTGAACGTGGATACGGAACAGGCGCTGGCCGCAAAATATTCGGTTCAGTCGATCCCAGCCTTCTTTATTTTTAAAGACGGTCAGATCGCCGAGCAGTTTGTCGGGGCACAACACTCCCGGCAGAGCATCGAAAGTAAGTTAGGATTGTAGTCGGCTCGACGGAATGAAGGTTGGGGTCGTTCGACCCACGCCTGTGCGGGTCTACCGCGTGGGTCTTTAGCTGGCGGAGGCTGCGGTGAAAGTACAGCGGTACAAACCACCGACGCGTTCTTCTTCCCGACGAACTTTCGTCCGAAGAACCTTCTCAAAGAGTTGCCGTTCGTAATCATGGATAACCGGGAAACTTTCTAAGCAGTCCGCGATGGCGGAATTAAACTCGGTGATCCGATGAAGGCGGGCAGAGTTATCAAAAGAGTACTCCGCCATGTAGCCATCTTCTTCTCGGAGTTGGGCCAAGCCGCGGAAGCGTGCCTCCCCATCCAGTTTTTGTAGTTTAATTTCGTATCGGGCGGTCTCGGCCTTATAAATATTATGCAGGATCTTCTCAGGGGCTAGGGATCCGTAAATTTCTTTGACCGAGTCGAGAATTTGCAGGCTGAATTGAGGGTAGCGGCTAGGGAAAAACTCTTTCGCTCCTTCGGTCAGGCGATAGGCCTTCTCGGGCCGGCCCATACCCTTAGGACGACGCCAAGTATCCACATAACCCTCTCTTTCGAGGCCAATACAGTGCTGTTTGATCCCCATGTAGGATAGCCCAACCCGCTGACAAAGTTCGGTAACTGAGAGACCTTGGCTTCTTTTGATTTCGCGTAATATGGAGAGCTTGGGACTATTCGGACTGCGATTCAGAAGCTTTGTTTTCATTCGGTGAAGGGATATTCCAACCAAGATGAGCCACCGAATCAATCATTGAATTTAAAATTATTCACCATCCCCTGGCCCTAACGGGACTCGAACCCGTGCACCGGCCTTGAGAGGGCCGTGTCCTAACCAATTAGACGATAGGGCCTGTTGCTGAACTAAAATAGCTTGTCCGCGCGGTTGAGCAATCCCGCAAAGGAGCGGGAAGGGTTGATTTATTCTACGGTAACCGACTTTGCGAGATTGCGGGGCTTGTCCACATCTCGACCAAGGGCAACAGCGGCGTGATAGGAAAGAAGCTGGAGCGGAATGACATTTAAGATGGGCTGGAGTAGTTCATGGGTGCGGGGCACGGGCAAAACAGCATCGGCCAAGGTGATAATCTTCTTATCTTCCTCGAGGGCCACCGCAATTACTGGGCCGCCTCGGGCTTTAATCTCCTGCAAGTTACCTAAATTCTTGTCGTAAACCCCATCCCGCGTTGCGATCAGGACGGTGGGGGTCTCTTTGTCGATTAAGGCAATGACTCCGTGCTTCAGCTCAGCGCTGGGATAGCCTTCCGCATGAAGGTAGGTCACTTCCTTCATCTTCAGCGCGCCTTCAAGGGCGATAGGAAAGTTGGCCAGGCGACCAAGATAAAGCATTGAGCGGTGTTTGGCATATCGTTGGGCCACGGCGCGGATGGCGTCGGAATGGGCCAACGCTTGCGTGATCAGCGCGGGGAGATTTTCCATCGCTTCGATGAGTTCTCGCCCGTGAGCTGCCGAAAGAAAACGCAACCGGCCTAAAAGAAGTCCGAGCAAGGTAAAGATGACCACCTGCGACGTGAACGATTTCGTGGCGGCCACACCGATCTCTGGTCCAGCGTGCATATAGACCCCGCCATCACTTTCACGGGCAATGGTGCTGGCCACATTATTGCAAATTCCTAGGCAGGTGAATCCTCGGCGCTTGGCCTCGCGCATTGCGCCCAAGGTGTCGGCAGTCTCGCCCGATTGGCTGACCGCAATAAAGAGTGTCCTACCGGAAACTGGTGAGTCGCCGTAACGAAACTCACTGGCGTGCTGAGTCTCCACAGGAATCTTGGCCAGAGTTTCGATGAGATATTTACCTACCAGTCCAGCGTGGAGTGCGGTGCCGCAACCCAAGACACAAATGCGTTCGATTTGCCGTAGCTCTTGCGAGCCAAGATTGAGTCCACCGAGCTTGGCGGTCGCCGCATCCACATCCAGACGTCCGCGAAAGGCGTTGGTGATGGCAGCAGGTTGTTCAAATATTTCCTTAAGCATGAAGTGTGGGTAGGTGCCCTTATCGGAGTGAGTCACCCCGTTCTCCACCTCTTCAATCTTCACATTGGTGCGATCGCCAAGGGGCGAGCTGACGTCGAAGCGATCGGCGTGGAGCGAGACCACCTCTTGATCTTGGAGAATGACTACTCGGCTGGTGTAAGGGGCGAGGGCCTGAGTATCGCTCGCGAGAAAGTTTTCACCTTCGCCGACACCGATGACCAAGGGACTTCCGCGCCGTGCTCCCACCACTAGGCCTGGGAAGTCGGTATGAATAACCGCGATACCTAAGGTGCCTTGAATTTTTTGTGTGGCGCTACGCACTGCATCGACCAGGCGAGCTTCGCCTTTGGCTTTGGAGGATTGGAAGGCGTCTCCGACGAGGTGAGCCAGAATCTCGGTATCGGTCTCAGAGAGAAAGGTGTGACCCGCCTTACTTAAGATGGTTTTGAGTTCGAGGTAATTTTCGATTACCCCGTTATGGACAAGAGCGAGTTTTTTGGCGGCGTCTTGATGAGGGTGAGCGTTGGCATCGGTAGCAGCGCCGTGGGTGGCCCAGCGGGTGTGACTGATTCCTGACTGACCTTGGATGGGGTGGGAGGCGCAGGCCTTGGCCAGCTCTTGAATCCGACCGCTTTTCTTACGTACTTCTACTCCCTTGCCGTTGAGAATGGCTAATCCTGCGGAATCGTAACCCCGATATTCTAGACGGCTTAATGCATCCAAAAGAATGGGTTGGGCATCCCGTGGCCCGACATAAGCGACAATTCCACACATCGTAATCTTGTTCTAGCGGTACAGTGGGTTAGGGTCAATTCATGTCCCTTTCACGGTCTGCCTACTCGGATCAGGTGATCAGCGTCATTCTCGGTGGCGGAGAAGGAAGCCGTCTTTTCCCTTTAACTCAGGAAAGAGCTAAGCCAGCGGTGCCGATCGCAGGGAAGTATCGCCTAGTCGATATTCCGATTAGTCTAAGTTTGAACTCGGGAATTAAGAGGATCTTTCTTTTAACCCAATATCTTAGTTCATCTCTTCATCGTCACGTGCAGCAGAGCTATCGCTTCGACGATTTTATTCCGCGAGGTTTCATCGAGATTGTGGCAGCGCAGAAGACACGCGAGGGGACGAACTGGTATCAGGGCACGGCAGATGCGGTACGACAAGGGTTGATCCATTTTGATAATCATGTCCATGAGTACGTCCTCATTTTATCGGGGGACCAGCTCTATCGGATGGATTTTCGGTTGATGCTCGAGGCTCACGTGGCTTCGGGCTCCGATATCACGGTAGCGGCTTTGCCGGTGACTCCTGAGGAAGCTCCGAGCTTGGGTCTGCTGCGGGTGGATGGGCAGAGACGAATCACCGATTTTGTGGAAAAGCCGAAGGATCCAGCAGTTTTAGCTTCGCTCTCTAAAGGAGAAGGAATGCCCGAGGGAAAGCCCTTCTTGGCCTCGATGGGGATCTATATTTTCGGACGAGAGGTACTGCGGGAGTGCTTGGATGGCTCCACTGGAAAAGACTTTGGTCGGGACGTGCTTCCCCAAGCCATTCGTTCGAAGAAGGTTTCTGCTTTTGTTCATGATGGGTATTGGGAGGACATTGGTACGATTGGATCTTTTTATCGGGCGAACTTAGATCTGCTCGCGCCCGATCCCCGTTTTGATTTCGGGTTTCGGGCAGCACCGATTTATACGCGGGCGCGTTTTCTGCCAGGGTCGGTCGTGGAAAACAGCCAAGTTCTGCGAGCGATCGTTTCCGATGGTTGTCATATTCAGCGGAGTGTCTTGGACGAGGCGGTCATCGGGATTCGGTCTCGGATTGGGGCAGAGTGTAAAATCCGAAGATCGATTTTGATGGGGGCCGACTTTTTTGAGACTCCAGCGCAGCAGGCGGAGAATGTTCGGCGTGGTCGTCCAGATATTGGAATTGGAGCGGAGAGCGTGATTGAGGATGCGATTATCGATAAGAACGTGCGGATTGGGAAAAGGGTCATCATCCGGGCGACGGGCAAGCCTAAGGTGATGGATGGGCCTAACTTTTTTGTGCGAGACGGAATTGTGGTTGTACCTAAGGGAGCTACGGTGGCGGATGGCACGGTGATTTAGAAAAACCGATTGCACATCATCATTGAAAGAACGATAATTTGGTCACGTCAGCGGGCGTGATGTAATGGTAGCCTGCGAGCTTCCCAAGCTTGATGTGAGAGTTCGATTCTCGCCGCCCGCATAAACAACTCAACTGCAGGTACTTCGCTTGAAAAGGCGCAGTGCATAGACGTGAGTTACAACGAAAAGTTACAACAAGGTCACCCAAAATAATCGAATATGCAGTTCGATTCTCCTTTTTCGCCGCGCGCGCGGTAGCCCTGTATTTGTCCTAGGGGGGGCTGTAGGGTTTTAATTTAAACATGGGATTCCGATTTCATCGAGGGATACGACTTCTGCCCGGGCTTCGGCTGAATCTCTCCAAGACCGGTCCTTCGCTCTCCATGGGCGGACGTGGGCTTTCCCTAAATCTTTCTTCTTCTGGGGTGCGAACCACAGTGGGTGTTCCAGGAAGTGGAATGTCTTATCGCTCTCCCACGTTCAAGTGGGGTAGTGGCACCACTGGCTCGGGCAGGTCAGCTGCACCGACACGGTCGACAACTCCAAGGGGTAGAAAAGAAAAACTCCGCACGATTCTTCCTGATCCCACCAGATATCCGCAGATCGATGAGGAGTGTAAAAGGCTCATGACAGAACAGCCTTCTAACTGGGAATGGATATTGGCCTACCGATTGATGACCCTTCGCTTCACCGTGGTTCGGCAGGCTTGGGAAAACGTCACGGGATATAAGGAAACACCCCGCCACCCCCATGGAATCCGTGATGCTCTTTCTTGGAATCGCGGGGGTCCTCTCGCAAAAAAGGGAAATCCCGAGGGGCGTTTAGGTGAAATAGATCTGTCTCAATATCTGTGAGTATGGATAATATGCGTAATGCTAAATTCGCTTTCCGCTTTTATCTTTTTCGCATTCTCGCTTTTAGCTTTTCCTTCTGAATCTTTTTCGAAGGATCCAGTTTTTATTCTATATAATGATGGGACGTGGGAAAAAACATCTACGTCAGCCGCGCCGGCAACCAATACTGCTTGCTTGAAAATTCAGGCAGGGATAACGATGAGGTCTGGGGATACAAAACCAGTAAGCAATACAAAATTTACCTTAACAAAAATTGGAATTCCACAGATATGTAAATCGAAGGGGATACCTATACACCTCTTGTCTACTGGAAGTTATACAACTCAATGGGCCAACCTAATGGCTGGTGCAAGAATAGACCCTTCCATCAGCATATTTTCAACAACGGCAAAAGACGATATCCAAAAGATTGATGAGGCAATATTATTGGAAAAGATTTCAGAGGACACGACAGATTTTAATGGCCAGATTATTTTTGCAGCTGTTCCAGTTCAGCGTGTTTATATCAACGGGATGACAGCGCTAGGTGGTGGAAGCAGCTTTACTGCTTGGTCTGTACCGATTGATCTAAAACCAGGCGAGAACAAGATTACATTATCCAATGATAATTCATCTCAAGACTTCAAATAATTGTAAAACATTATTAATTCGTTTTAGACTTCACGCTTTGTTTAATCAGCACCCTTTTTTAACAGTTTTTCTGCGCCTCCACCAAAGCTGATTTTGCTGATTTTGCGTTTAAAGTAGATTGGGAGTCGGTCCAACCAAAAACTGGCAGCACTCCCCCTTTCTTTTTTATCGGAAAGGGCGCCCGAGGCGGGTGAATTTGATTCAAACTTAGCGGACTTTGCGTGAGAGAATGTTTCACTCGCGCCCCGCAGTTACGAAACTAGACTCGCGAGTGGGTTGGAGAGTTAGGGATGATTCGGGCTCCCGGACGGTAGGCGAGGTAGGAAAATCCCCAGTTCATCAGGACGCTAAGCTTGTTGCGAAATCCGACTAGAAAAATCAGATGCACCCCGAGCCAGGCTACCCAGGCCAAAAACCCTTGCAGTTTTAATTGGGCAATCTGAGCCACGGCGTGCGTCCTCCCAATCGTTGCCATGCTCCCCTTATCCCAATAGATAAAAGGTTTTTGCCTAGTACGGCTTTCCATCTGAGCAAGAATTTCTTGGGCCGCATGGGCGCCCATCTGCATGGCGGCGGGGGAGACCCCTGGGACCAGCTTCTTATCCTTCCAAGGGACGCGGGCGTTGTCCCCGATTGCGAAAATGGTGGGATACCCCGGAATGCTGAGATTGGGCAGGACCTCCACCCGTCCCTGCGGATCAGCGGGAATGCCGAGTTTGGCTAGGAGCGGATTGGCTTTTACACCAGCAGCCCAAATAATGTTAGCTGCTTCGAGAGTGCCATGATTGGTTTCGACCTGGTGGTGGGAGATCGATTTCACGGTAGCGTTCAGCCGAACTTCAACCCCCATCTGTTCGAGAGTTTTCCGAGTGTATTCGGATAGTTTCTCGGGCATGGCAGGGAGCAAGCGGGAACCTCCTTCCAAGAGTATGATACGCGCCTGGGTTGGATCGATACGCCGAAAATCCCGTCGCAGAACATGGCGACTGAGTTCGACCAGGGAGCCAGCCATCTCCACTCCGGTGGCTCCGCCTCCAATGACGACGATATTGAGCAAGCCTGCCTCCGCTTGAGCTGGGGCCGAGTTTTCCGCCTGCTCAAAAGCGAGGAGGACGCTGGAGCGGATGCGGTTGGCGTCCTGCAGTGATTTTAGTCCCGGGGCATGCTCTTCCCATTCTGGATGTCCGAAATAGTTTGTCACACCGCCAAGGGCCAAGACTAAGTAGTCGAAAGGCAACTGGGTTGAGGAGAGTTGGAGAAGCTGTTTGGGTAAGTCGATCGATTGCACCTCGTCGAGCAGGACAGTGATGTCGCGCCTTTGGGAGAGAATCGCTCGGACAGGATGGGCGATATCCGCATCGGAAAGACCGGCAGTGGCCAACTGATAGAGAAGGGGCTGAAAAAGGTGATGATTTTGGCGATCGATTAGGGTGATTTCCGCCCGGTCTTTGGGGAAAGATTGGCAAAAAGCAAGTCCACCAAAACCGGCTCCAACCACGACAATACGGGGCTTGAGTGGAACTTTCTCTGGAAAGGGGGATGACGTATTCAAGATAGGAGTCTGTCTAAAAAAGGAGAGCACGCAAACAAACAGGCGTAACCCCGCGGATTTACTGCCCCCTCGGGCAAAGTGGCAGACAGAGCCAAAAGCAATTTCTTTGCAGGATGATTTGTTCCCGTCCAGTTTTTGGTTTACCTCTAACTCGTGATGAAACCCACTCCGACGCAAGGTTTCCCCGCCGAGTGGCAAAGACTAGAGGCACGGATGCGTCCCAAAGGGTCGCCAGTCATGTTTCAGTCCTGGCGGGACCTGCTTTTCCTACACTGGGAATATCCCGTGGCGGCGATTCAGGCGACACTGCCCAAAGGCTTGTTTGTCGATACTTTCGCCGGTCAGGCCTATCTCGGCATCGTCCCGTTCTTCATGCGCAATGTCCGTCCGCGCTTTTTGCCGGCCGTGCCCGGCATCTCAAACTTCATGGAGATGAACCTCCGTACCTACGTATATGACCAGGCGGGTACACCGGGAGTGTGGTTCTACTCCCTAGACGCGAATCAGCCATTGGCGGTGGAGATTGCGCGCCGTTGCTTCCATCTGCCTTACGAGCATGCCGAGATGAAATCGCACTGCACGGCAGAGGGTCGCATTCACTACGAATCACGGCGCACGGGCCCGCGAGCGAATGGCTCGCGCTGCTTGTTCGATTACGCGCCGGCCGCGGATTTGCCACGGCCCGCTCCGGACTCGCTGGAGTTCTTTCTGGTCGAGCGCTACCGACTCTTCTCCAGCGCGCCCGATGGTCTCCGGCGGGGTTCGGTTTTCCACGAGCCCTATCCGCTGTGCCGGGCCGAGTTGTCGGCTTGGGATGAGAATCTACTTTCCTTCAATGGTTTCGCTCCCACGAACCGTCCGCCTGACCACGTGATCATGTCCCGTGGAGTGGACGTGACCATTTTCCCGCAGGAGCGCGTCCGTTTCACGCCGAACGAATTGGTCCGACCGACGCCTGATTTCGATAAAGGCAACTTTAGTGGGGGGCTGCCAGTTTTTAAGGGTAGGGTGTCAACCGCATGAAGACTCAAGTCGTCTGGTTTAAGCGTGATCTGCGGTTATCCGATCACACTGCACTCGCAGAGGCCGCAAAGCTGGGACCTGTCCTCCCTTTGATCATGGTGGAGCCTCAGTATTGGCAATTGCCGGATACCTCGGCTCGGCAGTGGGAATTCTGGCGCGGCTGTATTCTTGAGCTGGGCAGAGAGATTACTGCACAAGGGGGTCAGTTACTGATCCGCACGGGAGTGGTCACCGATATTTTGGAGGATTTGCACAGCCGTATGGGCTCTTTCGACCTTTGGTCTCATGAGGAGACAGGGAATGCCTGGACCCACCGTCGGGACCTTGCCGTCAAAGCTTGGGCGAAGTCTCGTGCCATTTCTTGGAGCGAGCGGCGACAGTTCGGAGTTACGCGTGGAAGACGGCAGAACCGCGATCATTGGGCTAAGCGTTGGGATCAAATGATGCGGCAACCGATCACGGCAACACCGGTCATCGAGTGGGCCAAGAACGCGCCATCGGACGCTTTGCCGACTGCGAATGAACTGAATCTTGCTCCTGATGTTTTACTCTATCCCCAGCTCCCAGGCCGGGCGGCAGGCCTCGCTTCGCTGAATACATTCCTTCATGAGCGCGGGATGGCCTACTCCCGTGAAATGTCCTCCCCAGTCACTGCGGAGAGCGCTTGCTCGCGGCTTTCGCCTTATCTCGCCTATGGGGCGCTTTCTATGCGGGAAGTGTATCAAGCGGCAGAGGAGCGCGCCTCGCAAATCTCAAGAGAACGGCCCTCTGGTCACACTGTTTGGTCTCGCTCCATCCGCTCCTTTACAGCACGACTCCATTGGCACTGTCACTTCATCCAGAAACTGGAGAGTGAACCTGAAATCGAATGGGAGCCGTTTGCGAAAATCTATATCGGGATGCGACCGCGACCTGGAAATCCAGAGTATCTAAAAGCCTGGAGCGAGGGCCGCACTGGCTATCCTTTTATCGATGCGGCCATGCGGTATCTCAATGCCCACGGATGGATCAACTTCCGGATGCGGGCGATGCTAATGTCGTTCGCTACCTACGACCTGTGGTTACCTTGGCAGGAGGCAGGGTTGGTTCTGGCCCGTAAATTTGTCGATTTCGAGCCTGGGATCCACTGGTCGCAGTGCCAGATGCAAGCGGGTGAAACGGGGATCAACACCATCCGCGTTTACTCGCCGATCAAGCAAAGTCATGACCAAGACCCGAGTGGCGACTTCATTCGTGCTTGGGT
>CANESK010000043.1 GCA_947441075.1 Verrucomicrobia subdivision 6 bacterium | reverse complement strand
CAAGTAGGGCCATAGATCCCGCCCCGATCCTCACCTGACGCTCGATCGAAATCACTCCTTTACCCCTCACCACAGACAAACCAGCCGCTTCCCAAGCCTTGGTGCCACCCTCCACCACGAGACAGTGGGGAATTCCCTCAGCCAGAAATTTCTCCGCCGCCCTCCGTGCTCGCGTTCCACCCGCACAAAGAAATACCGCAGGAGATTGGGCACTGATGCCTAACTCGGTCACGATTTTCTTAGGCTGCAGTCCATCTAAGGGATACAGCAGAGCCCCCGTGGCATGTACCTGCTGAAACTCTCCAGGTGATCGAACATCTACAAAGTGCATTCGCTCCCCTGCCAACCGCCGAGCCTCGACCTGCTCCGGCTTCATGACCACTATATCCATAACTCCCACCTTACACCTCCACCCAACCCAACTCAAACCATCCCAATCCTCGACTCAACCTATAGCTATTACAATTGTAACACGTATAGGGAGGCCTTTTTTTAGTCCTCACTCCCAAAATAAAGTCGATAGGATCTCCTCCACTGTGCTCCTCGCCTTTCACAAACCCTATGGGGTGATTTCCCAATTCACCCAAGATGGCTCCCCCAACCGCACCTTGGCTGAATTTGGATTCTCAAAAGATGTTTACCCACTTGGTCGACTTGATGCGGATTCGGAAGGCCTCCTCCTTCTCAGCGACGAACCCGGACTCAACACTCGCCTACTCGACCCGAAAAACTCCCACCTCCGCACCTACTGGTCTCAAGTAGAGGGAGTACCTACGTCAGCATCGTTGAGAAGGCTTTCCCAAGGGGTATCGATCGGCGACCAACACACTCTCCCCTGCCGTGCTTGGCTCCTCGATCCCCAGCCCAACCTTCCACCCCGTGATCCTCCCATCCGTGTCAGAAAAACCGTTCCCGATTCTTGGATCGCCCTTGAATTGATCGAAGGCAAAAATCGACAAGTCCGTAAAATGACCGCCACTATTGGCCATCCCACCCTCCGGTTGCTTCGTGTCCAGATTGGCAATTTCCAACTAGGAAACCTCCCTCCTAGCCAATGGAAGGAACTTACCCCTCCCGAACGGGACCAGGTTTTTTCGAAATAACATTACGCCGACACGCGTCACTGCAGTACTTCACCTCAACCCAATCCCGCTCCCACTTTTTCCTCCAAGAAAAAGGTCGCCCGCACCTTAGGCAGGTTTTTTGCGGTAAATCCTGTTTAGAGACACTCTTTCCGTCTCGTCGCACGATTAACGGACCGCTGCCCAGATGCGGTGCACGTCATCGTGGTCTTCGAGCGATTGTAAAAATGTCCCCACTTCTGCACGACTCTCATCCCCTAACTCTGGATAGTTCTTCGGCACGTAGCCCAACTCGCTCGTCACCACGGTCCAACCATTCGCCTTGAGCCACTGAGCAACCGAGTGGACCGCCGAGCGCTCGGTTAAAAATCTCGCCCCGCAGGAGCCTGCCGGAATTTCATCGTTTTGTTCGTGGGAGAGCGCCTCCACCTCGTTCGCCCCCGCCTCAATTCCCGCCTCCTCTCGATCCTTTGCACTCTCGGGATGATGCCCTTCCACGATGCCTACTTGTTCAAAGAGAAACCGATTACTGCCCGAAGCTCCCAGATGGCCCGCTTTAAATAGAAAACGAATTTCAGGAGCCGTGCGATTATGATTATCCGTATAGACCTCCAGAATAAGTGGCACTTTGTGCGGGGCATATCCCTCGAAAACCATGTGCTCAAGACTGTCTTTGCCCCCCTCTGTTCCTGAGCCCTTCTGCACCGCTCTTTCAATAATGTCCCTCGAGACGCTTTCTTTTCGCGCCCGTTCCAAAGCTGCCGCCAGACGGGAATTCAAGGTAGGATCCGCTCCCAAACGGGCCGCTAAAGTAATTTCGCGAACAAACTTGCTCGTTGTCTTGGATTTTTTGAGTGAGGCCACCTCCCTCTTCGCATGCAACCACTGTCTTCCCATGGAAACATCCTAAACGAACACCCCTGCCCGACTCAACCCCGCAGGATGGCTTTCGCCACGTTTCCCTCTCCCTTGGTATTCAAGGCACCTGCTTTTACTGCAGTTTGCAGGGTTTTCTCCATCGTCCATTTTTGAATCTCCCCATAAAGAATCGTAGCCGTCACCACATCCCCGGATCCTGTCGCATCTAAAACTCTGACCCGAGTTGCAGAAACAAGGATTCGCCCACTATTCACTTCGGCCGCCAATCCATCTTTCCCCAAGGTTACGACCACACCGGTCGTTTCATCTCCCTTTAGACCTCGGATGCACCGATCGACCCCCTTCATTCCCGTCGTCTCCTCTGCCTCAGCAAGATTGCATTTGATCCAGTCCACCCCCGCCTCCACCGCTTCTCTTAAAAGCGCCCCTCGGCTATCCACCAAAACGGATACTCCCTTTTTTTGTAAATCACTGATCAATTTCTTCCACCACCCCTTGGGCCACCCCGTTGCCGAACTCCCCGCCACCACCCACCAGTCGCCAGGCTTAAGATTTCGCATCCAATACTCCCAAATCTTTCTCCAATCCCCTTTTGCGATTTTCAGATCTTCCGTAAAAAAATCGATCCTCTCCTCCCCCTCCCTCACCAAAGCCCATCCCACTCTTTCCCTGTGTTCTGACCCTACGTCTGACCCTGAAACCAAGGAGTCGAAGATGGTTTTTGAAATCGCAGGAATTCCCCACGCCCGAAGCTGACGGGCTACATTTCGACCTTTCCCCCCAGCCGATACCTCCACCCGCCCCGACCCCACAACAAACTTCCTCTCCCGAACCGGGTTAGGTGTAAAACACCACACCCTCATAACCCCGCATACCTCAAGCGATGTCAATCTCCTTGGCCAGATAAACGTCTTGCACCGCATTCAGAAGCTCCACCCCCTCCTTCAGAGGTTTTTGGAACGCCTTGCGACCCGAAATCAGCCCCATTCCACCCGCACGCTTGTTGATCACCGCCGTTTTAATCGCCTCCGCTACATCATGCTTACCCGAGGCCCCACCCGAGTTGATTAAACCCGCCCGACCCGCAAAGCAGTTCAAAACCTGATACCGACAAAGATCAATCGGATGGTCCGATGAAAGTTCACTATAAATCCGAGGATCACTTTTCCCGTAGTCACTTCCTCCCATTCGTAGCGCCGTGTAACCCCCATTATTCTCAGGTAACTTTTGCTTAATAATATCCGCCTGAATCGTCGAACCGAGATGATTCGCCTGCCCCGTCAAATCCGCCGAAAGATGAAAATCCTTCTCCTTCGTCTTAAAGGCAGGATTGCGCAGGTAGCACCAGAGCACAGTGTACATGCCTAATTCATGCGCCACCGAAAAAGAGCGCGATATCTCCTCAATCTGACGACCCGATTCTGGCGAGCCGAAGTAAATCGTCGCCCCCACGCCCACCGCCCCCATGTCAAAAGCTTGCTTCACTCCCGCAAAAAGTTTCTGATCCGCTAGATTCGGATAGGTCAACAATTCGTTATGGTTGATCTTGAGGATAAAAGGAATCTGATGGGCGTACTTCCGAGCCACGGCTCCCAGAACTCCCAAAGTCGAAGCAACCGCGTTGCACCCTCCCTCAATCGCCAGCTTCACAATATTTTCGGGATCAAAATAGTCAGGATTCGGAGCGAAAGAAGCCCCCGCTGAGTGCTCAATCCCTTGGTCTACTGGCAAAATCGACAAATACCCCGTTCCACCCAAACGACCGTGACTGAAAGTAGTTTGTAAGTTTCGTAGAACAGAAATCGATCGATCACTATCCCGCCAAACACGATTAATAAAATCTGGCCCAGGCAAGTGGAGTCGTGCCTTGGGCACAGTCCGACAAGTGTGGCCCAAGAGATTTTTGGCTTCTCCCCCAAGATGCTTTTCCAGATCAGAGAATTTCATAATCCAATACACTCCCTTTTTCCAACCTCCGGGTCAATCCTTCGCCTTGGCGTCCCCTCTTGCTCGTTTGCTTCGCCTCCCTACAATTATATCGATGATGCGTTGGCTGCTTTTGGTGGTTCTCGGACTTTTCCTTAACGGAAGTGGGCTTTCTCTGCTTGGCTGGGCCACCTACCAAAAGTTCGCCGCCTGCGGGGAGTGGTTCTGGTCAGGCACCCTCGCCCTCGTTCTTTGTAATGCCGGCATCTGCTGCCTTGTCGGAGCTAAAAAACCCGAAAGTTCCTCAGACTGAACTCACACTCCCATCCTCAACCCGCTCCCGAGCTGCCCAATTACGGAAAGGTCAGCCTCGTCCGCTACGACGACCACGACTACCTCCGCTGGTCGGAAGGTTTTGCCTTCCGCCGCCGACAAGAACGACAACGCTCGGGAAAAAAACGAATCGAGCCTGCCGCCCTATCCGTCATCAGCTTCGCCGCAGAATTCGGTGTCCGCTCCATCCTTTCCCGACACTTTCAATTGGGGGAACACCGCATTATTCGATATCAAGATCCCGAACATGGGGATCAACTCCGCGGCCGTAGCCGATTTCGCGAGCTGGATGCGGTCGCCTTCTCTGGTGGTAAAGCAACCACAGTGTTCGAGTTCAAACTTAGTGGCCTTGGCTCGGCTTCCGCAGTTTCCCGTGCCTCAAAACAGCTCCGCTCCGCCGCTGAAATGATCCGCCAAGGATACGGCCATACCCCTAATATCGCCGTTGTCCTAATTCATGCAGGAGTTGGACATCCTGATCTAGGGAAGCCAGGGGGTCGCTATGGAGTCCGCACCATGCCCTTAGAAAGAACCCGACTAGACCGCTGGCCCGATCAGCCCATTCCCTGTTTTGTCTTCACCATGAAAGAGGCCATCGACGAAGCCCGCCGCATCGGCCACGAAGTCGACCATGAACTGGAACGACGCGCCGCCCGCGAGGGCAAGCACGGCCTCAGCCAGGCCAAAGGCAAAGGAATCACCCTGCCCCGCCTTCCCATCGGCGAACTATTGGCCGCCGTCAGCTGGCTGGCTCGCGGCCTAGTCAAGGGCGCAGCCCTAGTCGCCCGCAAAGTCACCCGTCGCCGGACGGCCAGCCACGCTCCCTACCGCCGACGTCGTCGCGGTGGACGTGGCCGCCGTCACTAAACTCAATCGGATCTACTTGGTATTGACGTTCGTCACCGGAATTCCTTGCCGCTTGAAAGAATTCGGTTCCACTGAATTGATGTCCTCCTGACTGACCAAGCCGAGTTTTTCGCCACCCACCGAAACGATATCGACCTTGGTCGGTCCATCTGCGTGAGCCGAGTTGGAAGCCCATGGGGTAAAGGCATGCCACCAAAGGCCAGCCGCCACCAAGGCGAGGAGAAGTTTCGTTATTGGGTCCGTCCGTAGGGTCAGAGATTTATGTTTCATTCCTATGGCATAAACCCTTCCTGCCTAAAATCACGACTCGATTCTTTGGAATAATTGGATACTCTGTGGGGATGAACCACCTCTCTCTTCTTGCCTTAACTCTCGCCCTTTTCACCCACCCCCTCCTCGCCCAAGAGACTAACCCCCCAGCGGGTCGGTTGCCCGCCACCAACCCACCCATCACCACAACCAATCCACCCGTCGCCAAATCCAACGAAGAGATTGTCCTGAATCAAGGAATCAAGATTTGGAAGAAAGGCACTCCGACCAACGGGTTTACTACGATTGGCTATGAAACTCTTATGCGTCAGCGCGGATTTCAAAACGCCGCCAATAATATCGCCCGCGGGGTCCTCGCCCGAAAAGGCAACGCCGCTATCGTCTCTTCCATCATCAATTCCCAGCGGCTGAACTTTGACATGAACACCCAAGACGAACGCCTCGATGGCATCGATGTCCGCTACCAGATCATTTATATCAAGCCGTAACCCACGGCAGGTCTCTGTCCGTCTCCTGATTCTTTTGCTCATGGCACCCTTTCTTTGCCTAGCTCAGGTTGTCCCCGTCCAAGCCAACCTCGACGCTCAAGCCCAACGCAGAATTCAGGAACAATCCGAAGGGGTTCGCCGCCAAAGGCAGATCGATGCCAATCTCGAGAAGATCGCCACCGCCCTCTCCTCAAAAAACCTTACCAGCCCAGAAGGCCCCGTCTTCACCCGGCGCGCCCTCGCCGCACTTTTTGACCTCCAGTCCGAGGGATGGAGTCCCGAGAAGAGCCTCCGAGAAGCTAACCGCCTTCCATCGACTGCTGAGACCCCCAAAGCCACTTCAATCGCTTACCTCACGAAATGTTGGCAAGAGTTCTCCCCAAGCATTACGCCCACCGTCGCTACCACCTTACGCGCAGGATTGACCCCAGCTTTTTCAATCCCACCCTACGTCCCATGAAAATATTTGCTCCTCCCTCTGGGTTTGTCCTTGTCCAGCTACCCACTGGCCCCGCTTGGCTCCGCCCGAAATCCAAAGAGCCAATTCTGAATCTTTGGAAAAAACTCAACCCAAAGCTCCCGCTACGGATTGCCGCCTCCCGTCATCCCCAACGCCGCCTCTACCCAGGGCGCGCTCCCGTCACCGCTCTACCCTGCCCAGGTCTAGGGGAAATTATCGTTCGACCCTGTCTCCATGGCGGGTTCTGGGGGAAATTAGCCCAAGATCTTTACTGCGGATCCCAACGAGCTCGCCGCGAAATCGATCTCGCCCAGAAACTCCACCAAGAAAAGGTTCCTACCCCGTACATCCTGGCTGTCTGCTTTTACCCCGCAGGTCCCTTCTACCGAATCGATGTGCTGACCTCGTTTGTTCCCGATAGTCGCGACCTTGCCTCTTTCCTTTCTTCACGGCCTAGCCCTCTCCAGCGCCGGCGGGCCTTCGTCGCCGTTCGCAAACTTCTCCACTGCTGCACTCAACACGGCATCCACCACCCCGATCTCAACGCCCGCAACATTCTAATTTCAGGCCTCAGTACTCCGCCTATTTCCGCCTGGCTCCTCGATGTCGATGCCATCCGGCGGGAATCAGAACCCGCCTCAAACCTAGCCACCGCCAACCGAAACCGCCTCCTCCGCTCCCTCCTCAAGCGAGCTCGCTTGGGGGATCTCGGCTTTTCTGAAAAAGAGATTCCCAAACTCTGGCGAGAAATCTTTCCTACCAAGTGAATCTTCCTGCCTCACCCCGGATTTGCATCGTCTTGCTCAGTGCGGTCGGCGATGTCGTTCATGCCCTGCCCTTGGTCTGCGCCATCAAACGCCATCGCCCCCAAGCCCATATCACCTGGCTCCTCCAAGATGCAGGAGCCGCCTTGATTCAAGGTCACCCTGCGGTGGATGAGATTCTCATCTTCCAACGCAAAGCGGGGCTGGCTGGATTTATTAAAATGGGAATGGAACTTTCCCAACGTCCCTTTGATCTTGTGCTCGATCTACAGTGCTACTTCAAAGCCACCCTGCTCACCGCCCTTTGTCAGGCTCCGATCAAGATCGGTTTCGATCGGGCCCGAGCCCGCGAGTTCAACTGGCTCGCCACCAATACAAAAATCACCCCCCGCCCTCTCGGCCATGTGCAGGACCATTTTCTCGAGTTTCTTGACGTCATCGGCGTCCGACCTGAACCTATCGAATGGAATCTCGGCCCCTGGCCCAACGAATTGGCCTGGCAGAAAGAGTTTTTTGAAAGTCTGCCCTCTCCTCGCGTCGCCCTTGTCGCAGGCACAAGCAATCCCCGGAAAGACTGGCTTCCCGATTCGTGGGTCCGCTTAAACGATGCCCTCCATAAACAGTTTGGCTTCACCACCATCCTCGTCGGAGCCCTTTCCCCAAGGGAAACCGCCCTCGGAATGAAAATGCAGCGCGAATGCCTTCATCCTCCCACTCCAGCCCTGGGGTGTGGCTTGCGCAGATTGGTCGCCATTCTCGAAGGATGTGATCTGGTCATCTCTCCTGATACCGGCCCACTTCACCTTGCGGGGGCGGTCGGTCGACCTGTCATCGGCCTCTACGGCTACAACAGCCCAGCACGTGTTGGACCTTGGCGACAGGACCCTAATCTGCTCGTGGATGCCTACCATGAAACTGGGGAGGAGCCGAAGATGACTTTCCAACATCGCAAAGGTCGAATGAACCGAATCACCGTGGAAGATATTCTCGCAAAAGTGGAAATCTGGCAAAAAAAGCAAACTCAGAATCGATAATATATTTCTGTCGCTACAGTCCAAAGAGAGGAAGTGGTCGGTGTCATGAGTTCAGCTCCCCACGCAAATCTTCCTTCGCCCCGCCACACCAGCTCCTCGGTGATCTTTACCCCTAACGTCAGGGTGTAATCGTAATAATCCCCGCCGCTTAGACGGCTCGACTGGGTGAACGCGTTGTTACTCGTGTGAACATACTCCGCCCGTCCAGTCAGCGACACGGGATCTAGAATGTACCACGTCGAGTAGAGCGCGCCCGTGGCATAAGTCGTCGGAGCTTCGGGTACGCTCGGATCTCCCGTTCCAGACCCGCCGGTAACATCGAACGTTAGCTTCCATTTGTCCTTTGCAAAAAGTGGCGACCAATCCCCAATCACGTTCCACGCATAGTAAAAGTTCTGATCCTGATCGATACGGGCATTGGATCCATGGGTCCCCGATGGCGTCGTGTAAAATCCAGGCTGAAGGACAGCATTTTCCTTATCGCTACGGATCTTCATATAAGTGAAGACACTGCACTCATCTCCCGTGTTGCCCGAATTAAGATCATTGGCGGCTCCAGAGCAGTTTCCAACACCCACCCCGATGTCAAAGAGCGGATCGGGTGCAAAAATGGCCAGAATTCCGACGTTGTCCTGGGGCATGAAGACGTCCGCAATTCCAAAAGTGATACATGGGTTGTCTGGTCGCCAAACCGTTTCATATCCGATGACGGCTTGAAACTTTCCGACCCACAGCTCCAACTGGGCATCAGGAACCCAAAACTTGGCAAAAGCTTCCCCCACATAGAGGGAGTTGCTGTCTGGCCCAGTGGGTTGGGTGGCCGTACCAGCAGACGCATAGTATCCCGCATCCTCTCCCAGCATCACCCCGAACTGGAATCCTGCTTCCGCGTTGTTTTCTCGGGCCAGAGGCTTTTCCAAACGAAGCCAAAGAGCGCTCAGATTCATATCTCCCTTGGGAACAGTATCGGTGGGAAAATTAAGCGGATTCGTGGCATTTCCGGGTCCGAAATTGTACATGTACGTCCCATCCACATAACCCGTCAGGACGAGGCCACTTTCCTTAGCCCCGCGAGCCTCCTCCGCAGTCGCCTCCTCTCTCATTTCTCTTTCGGGAGCAACATCCTCCTCCTGTTGGGGGATTTGCCCCAACCCCAAGTTGCCCCCGAACACGACGAGGAAAAGACAGAGCTGGACGAGGTGGAGAAACCTTTTAAGATTTTGAAGATGTCTCGCCACCTTCTTATTTTATCTTTCCTCCTATCTTGCGTCACGCTCCATGCGGGTCCTGCCACCGAAAAAGTCGCCTTTGAATCCGACACCCGCTGCATGACCAAAGAAGAGGTCAAGGAGTACATGGGTCGCGGACCTGATGTCAGCATCACCCCTCACCTCTGGCGGTACTCAGGAAATTGGACTAGTACCAAATTTGGCGAAGGGATGGACAGCTACAACACAGTCGACATCTCCTTTGGAATGCTCACCGATTCCCACAAGTATGGTGTGATGGAGTATACTTGGAGCATTCAGTAAATTCCGCGTCCCCGTTAGCTACACACCTTTTCGAAAATCTTGCTCCTCTTGGCTACGCGAGAGCCGAGAATCACCAGCTACAACAATAAATAATTTATTCCGCCAAAGCACGCAAACCCAGCCCTGCTGAGTTTCTCAAATCTTGGCTAACTGCTTCCGAGCTGCCCGCAAAGCAGCTCTCTCGTTTTTCGGTAGGGTCGGGGTGCGCAAACCCAAATCTTGGATAGCCTTGACCACAAATTCTGCCACCAACGCGTGCGCCACATGTTTATCATCCGCAGGGATCACGTGCCAAGGGGCGTGCTTAGTACTAGTCTCCGTCAAGGCATCCTCAAATGCCCTTTGGTACTGCTTCCAGTAAGCACGCTCCGCCATATCCGCCGAGGAATACTTCCAGTTTTTGGCTGGATCGGTTAATCGCTCCAGAAATCTCTTTTTCTGCTCTTTCTTGGAAAGATGAAGAAAGAACTTAAGAATAAGCGTCCCATTCCGATAAAGGTGTTTCTCGAAGTTGTTAATGTCCTCATACCGATTCGCCCAGAATTTTTTTCCTGGTTTCTCAGGCAGACGCGCATCCACCCGATCCGGATGAACCTTTGCCACCAATACATCCTCATAGTAACTGCGGTTGAAAATGCCGATCCGCCCACGCTCAGGCAGACTTTTCGAACAGCGCCAAAGGAAATTATGCTTCAACTCCTCTTCCGAAGGCCTCTTAAAGCTAAAAACCTGACACCCCTGAGGATTGACTCCCGACATCACATGGCGAATCGTCCCATCTTTTCCTCCCGCATCCATCGCTTGAAAAATCAAAAGAACAGCGTACGTCCCGTTGGCATAAAGCAGCTCCTGCGCCGAACTCAACTCCCCTCTTCGTTTCCCTAGGATTTCCAGGGCCCTATTTTTTAGTGCTTCTTCCCCCAAAGGGGTTCCTGAGAAGCCCGCCACATGATCCGTGGGACACTTTCTCAGCTTAACCCGCCGACCCGGAGTCACCCGCAGTCGTTTAAGAATTTTAGAAGGAATCATAAGGGAATCAGAATCGTAGCATTTCCAAGTTATCTTTATCAGCTTTTTTATTGAATCACTATGGCATCAGCTCTTTGGTTTTCTCTGGTTCGGTAGCACACTTCTTAATGCATGGGCAGGGCTTGCCGTGCAGAGTGCAGGGACAACGGCAATCGGGGCCCGTTATACAGGGCTCCACCATGGGAGAAAGATCCTGCGAGCGAAGACTCCAGCACAATCCAAAAAGCAGCAGCGCAATCGAGCCGCTAAGATTGAATTTCATCGAGAGTGAGCCGTGGCATTCGTCTTAAAGAAAACGATTCGGTTTTTCCCCTTCGCTTCAAAATAGTGAGCTGGAGTCGACTCATGATCCATTGGGTCAGTGTGGTATTTCACTTCGGTAAAGTCGTCGAAGCCATCCCCATCCGAGTCCATTAACTCCCCTTCTGACTGGGCTGGCCCGAGCACTTGACCTTGCCGAACCCACTCTCCACCCACCCAGTAGGTTTTCTGCTCAACAAGACGTCGATTCAAAGCCACATCCTTGGCTTCGTCAAAAACCCTCTCTCTTCGAACTGCTGTAGCCTCGGGGCTTTCGATCCCATCCGATGGAACCACGAAAATAACTTCACTCCGATTGACCTCATCCCAGAAATCCGCAACTGGATCGGTGGCTTGGACCAGCGGGGTCACGAGCCCGGAAAGGACCGCGAGGCAGAGGCACCCCTGAGGGCATCTACTTAGCATTGACCTATCCTGAGACGGAGATTTGCCTCACCAAGCCTTAAAATATCTTTCCAAATAGCGTCGCAACTAATCTCGGTTCGCACAGTTCTCGATTCCTAGTCCCCCCGCGTCATCTCATTCCGCTCTTCCCTGAGTTGGCGCGCACTTTGCGATGATAACTTCTTGGTTTTCGGAATCGGTACCTTGCTTGGTTCTCGGAAAAGAATCTTGGACACACTTATCGGATTCTCGTCAATGGGGAGATGACAGACACCAGGCAGTACATGGACGCTCACTTGGGGGAGAATGCCCTTCCAAACCTCCACCGATTTAACCACCGTCGAAAAGCTTTTTTCCCCAACCAGAATCTCGACTGGGAGATTGAGCCCTCGAAAGGCGGCGGGTGAACCACACTCATACATCACCTTTAGAAAGCGCCAGGTGGCACGGTGATTCGCTTGGGCAAAGGTTTCTGTTAGATGAGTATCCTTAGTGCGTTTTCCTTGTAAGCAAAGGTTGAGTAAGGATCGGCCGATCGGATTGGCAAAAGTTACTAGATAAATCCACCAACCCAAAGGACCCATAGCAGGATGGACGAAGATCTCTAGATACCAGGGGCAGTAGGCAAATGGATCAATCATCACCAACCGTCCCACCACATCCCCCCGCCCCATCTCCCTTAACTCTCGTATGGCGAAAAGCGCCAAAAGCGCCCCGCTACAGTTTCCCGCCAGTGTTAAATGAACATGATCCAAAGCAATCAACTCCTTGGCCAACTCGCGCCCTAAGCTTTTCATCTCCCACTCTTTCGGCTCGGGGGACTTGCCGCATCCTGGTAAATCAACCGCAAAGAAGGTGGTCTCAGGATTCAGGTAGGGCAACAAAGGATCGAAAGTTACGTGGTCCCCGCTCCAACCATGGAGACCCACTACTCCATGCCGACCCTTCCCATGCCGAACAATGTACATGGCAGATTCTCGCTAATCCTTGCGAGAGAACAATCCAGACTTCACACCCAGTCCCCAATGCCTTAACTACTCTTTATGTCTAAGATACCCGACAAAACCTCCTGGCTTTTCCCCATCCTCGTCACTCTTGGTATGCTGGCCTTCACCGTCGCGGTTTTTGTTCTGAGCGTAGCTAAGTTACGCACTCCGTAAGCAACCTACTCTGGTTCCAACTTAGCCAGCGCCTTCAAAGATGGCCCATAGTTCTGCTCAGCCGCTTTGCGGTACCACTGAATTGCCTGCACCACGCTCCTCTGCACTCCTTGCCCATTAAAATAACAGTTCCCCAAGCGATGCTGCGCCGCCGCATAGTTCTGATCCGCCGCCTTTCGATACCACCGCACCCCCTCCTCTTCGTTCTGCGCAAAGCCCCGACCAAAAACATAGGCATCCCCAATGCTGATCTCAGCTGGGGGATAATCTTGCCCTGCCGCTTTCCTCCACCAGTAGATCGCTTCTGTCAGACTAGGCTCTGTCCCTAGCCCTTCATGCAAGCATCCGCCTAAATTAAATTGAGCCTTCATCTGCCCTTGCTCCGCAGCCTTTCGGTACCAAGTCACCCCCTCTCGCTGATCTTTCTTCACTCCCAATCCAAAGAAATAGCAGTCTCCTAGTTGGAATTGTGCATCCTCGTCCCCCTTGTCCGCTTGAGCTTGAAGTTCTGCACTATACTTCGCAGGCAAATTCGGATCCTCAGCCCAGGCAATAAAGGAAGCGAACCCTATCCATAGAAAAAGTATGACTTTCATCCTCTTGAAGCTGGTCACACCTTGAGGGCGGGCAAGACTGTTTTCATTCCGTGACAAAGTTTGACGAAGAGAGATTCCTGATTATGGTTTGTTAATGAAAATCATCTTCTGTCTTTTCCTTGGTTTGATCTTGCCCCTTTCTCCTCTACGGGCTGAAGACGACAAGGAAGATCAGGACGACCAGAAATCCAGTAGCCTCACAATGAACGCTCCCCGCCCGACCAACATGGCAAATCCGGAAAAGCCTGGTTGGCTTCCCCAACGTCACGGAAAGTAGCCCCGCCTGCAGCTATCAGTGCGGCAGGCGAAGCTTTCTTTTATCTCTTACGGGCGCTTCAAACCAGGGCTAGGCATCTTCCCACTGCGTAGAGCTTCCAGTGTGGCGGGCTCTGTCATCCGATCGACATTCAACGTCCACATCTCCATCAGCATGGTGCTTGCTTTTTCCACCTTCGAACCACTCAAGCTTCCCGAGGTCTTTGCTTGCGCCAGCGCCTGCTCTGGGGTCGTCCCCGCCTGATTCAGGTCAGCCAAAGCCGCCAGCCCCATCCGAAACCGCTCCGTCCGATCTCCCTCCGCATCAGGATTAATCGCCGCCGACACCTTCTTTAGTAAACCATCCTTGTCCACCGCAGGCACTGCCGCCGAAGGCGTAGCCGCCGCGTCGGGCGCCTGAGCCAGACCTTGAAAAGAAACTATTCCTAAGCAAACGCCAATGATCATACTGAGCTTTATAATATTCATAACCAGATAGTGAGACCTAGTCGGCCCTCCGTCGAGCAGGAAACCCACCTAATCCTGCTTCAGCCTACGGCATTACCTTTTCACCTGCGCGCTTTCTGCAAAGCTTATCTTTTCCGATGAAACTCATTCGACTCACCCCAAAACTAACCGAGATGCCCACCCTAGTCCGCACCGCCCCTGCGATGTTCCGTGATCTCTTTTCCCGCCGATATCGCCAACTCCCTACCGCCACTATCACAGGTGGCATTCTCGGCCTAGCTTATCTGATCAATCCCTTCGATCTCATCCCCGACATACTCCCCATCGTCGGTATCGTGGACGACACTCTCATCGTGGGAATTTTCCTGACTCTTCTCGGACGGGATGTTAAGAAGTATCTTCTTTGGAAATATCCACATGACCCAAAACCCTAAAAATAAGTCTGATACCTGT
>CANESK010000042.1 GCA_947441075.1 Verrucomicrobia subdivision 6 bacterium | reverse complement strand
AGGTCGCATCGTCTATCAAGAACTCACCCGCATCAATCTCGCCATTCAAGATGGCACTCTCAACCGTAACCCTGTCCTTCAGGAAGTTCTCCAAGCCTCCCATGGACACCGCCTCCACTTGATCGGACTCGTTTCTGATGGCGGTGTTCACTCCCATATCGAACACCTTCTGGCTCTTCTCACCATCGCTTCTAAGGCAGGAATAAAAGAAATATACGTTCACGCCATCACGGATGGGCGCGACTGCTCGCCCACCTCAGGGCGCGAGTTCATGCAAATCTTGGAAGCAAAAATCGCCCTACTCCCAGGTTGCCATCTCGCCACCATCATCGGTCGCTACTACGCTATGGACCGCGACAAACGTTGGGAACGTGTCCAACTCGCCCACGACCTTTTTCTTCATGGGAAAGGCACCCCTGCGGCTTCAGGACAAGCTGGACTCCAAGCCTCTTACGACGCGGGAATGACCGACGAATTCGTTCTTCCCATAAAAGTTATCCCGCAAGCTGGACCTCTGATTCGCGATCAAGATGTTCTCTTCTTTTTTAATTTCCGTGCTGATCGTATGCGGCAAATTGTCCGTTCCCTCACCGACCCAGATTTCAACCAATTCCCTTGTCCTCATCATCCTAAGAACAAGACTTTCACCATGACCCCGTATGAGAGCGACTTCGCCCGCCTCGGGATTCGCCATCTTTTCACCCCCCTCGAAATGAAAGATCTACTCGGCGAGGTTGTTGCCGCTCACGGCCTCTCACAATCGCGAATGGCCGAAACCGAAAAATATCCGCACGTGACCTACTTCTTTAACGGCGGGAAGGAAACCCCCAACCCACACGAAGAACGAGTCCTCGCCCCTTCCCCTAAAGTTGCCACCTACGATCTTCGACCCGAAATGAGTGCCGTCGAATTAACCGATAAAGTAGTCGATCGTATCGAACGCGGTCTCGATGATCTCATCATACTCAACTTCGCCAACCCGGACATGGTCGGTCACACCGGAGTTCTCGCCGCTGGTATTCGTGCAGTCGAAACCATCGATCGTTCCGTCGGTCGGGTTGTCCAAGCTCTACTTGAAAGAGGCGGCAAAGCGCTCATCACCGCCGACCACGGAAACTGCGAACAAATGCTCGAAGCCGACGGCTCCCCTCACACCGCCCACACAACTAATCTCGTCCACCTGCTCTATGTCGCACCTGATTCCGCTAAGTACACTTTAGCCGATGGTATTCTTGCAGATATCGCTCCCACTCTCCTTGCCATGCTCGGCTTGCCCAAACCCGTCGCCATGACCGGCAAGTCGCTTCTCCGACCTAAAAACTAAACACTAATTCTGCCCAGGCACTGCCGTCTCCGTATGGAGAACCGATCCCCAAACTTTGACTAACTCGCAAACATCCACTGTCTTGGCCTGCTCCCCAGGGAATTGCACCACCGCCGACCCATATTCTGGATGCGCCGACTCCTTTTCAATCGTCACAATCGTCCCCTCTTGCATTTTCGTATCATAGGCCGAGACCACGCGATCTCCTGGCTCTAAGGGCCCAAGAAACTGCCAAAAACAGTCGTCCAACATCCCATTCGTCTCCTTTAAGTTCTTTTCCATGTCTTCTTCAAGATCGCTTACCGCAATTGACTTCGTTAAGCCCTCGATGAGCCGCGTGTGCCGATCGAGAATCGCATATAAACGGCGCTCCGCCTGTTCGATCCTAATCTCATTGGCCGTCATGGCCAAAGCCCGCAAGCTTGCTCCCGAGCTCTCTAATCCTTTTATCTTTTTCCCGCTGCTTTTCTTCATCGCGCTAGCTCCAATCCTCCCTGCGCTCTTCGACACCTTCCAGCATGAATTCACAGCTCACGGTCCCGCTCTCCCCATCCAAGATAGAAGCTCAACTGCAGCCCCAAAGAACCTCTCCTCTGTCCCGTCCCGCTCGCCATACCCGTAACCCACAAATACACCTTCAACCCCAGCCCTCCTTGCCGTCTCCCTATCCACACCGCTGTCCCCCACAAAAAGATGTCTCCCCCTACCTGCTTTTAATCGACTCAACGCTAAACGTAGTGGCCTCGCATCAGGTTTACGCACGCTATCCTCTCCACTGACCACCACTCGAATCCACCGATCCCAACCCAATTGCCTCACCAACTTCCTCACCGTCGCTCCATCCTTATTCGTGCATATTCCCAGCCTCCACCCCCGCTGTACCAGACGCCGCAAGCCATCGTCGACCCCGGCATAAGGCCGACTCATCCCACCGTTACTCCCATACTCCGCAAAATACTCCTCGGTCAAACCGTTAACCTGCCTGCCCTCAGCACTTTTACCCGTCGCCGCCCAAGCCCTGTGCAATAAAGTCTGCGGCCCCCTCCCCACAAGAATCTTCACCTCCGCCTCCGACAGACTTCGCCGCCCATGCCTAGCGAGCACACAATTCAGAGAAGCCGTAATCTCCCCTAATGTATCCACCAAGGTTCCATCAAAATCAAAAACTCCCACCCCGCTCAAGCGACCAGCTCCCATACTCGTCGTTGCCCAGTTGCCTATAAACGCCGCAAGGCAGGCAAACCATAATCCTTCCCTAGCTTATCCCCCATCGCCTTCACCTCCGCTGCATCTAAAACGATTCGCCGAGGATTATCCGTAAATTCAAAAACCAGATTCCCCTCATTCGCCCCATCCGCCAACGCCGCCAAGCTCTTCAATCCATCAATCTCCTGCCCATTGAGTTTCGATAAAACCAGCCCCGACAGCTGTAAATATCCCATCGTAATCGAGGAAGGCAGTACCTGACTCAAAAAGACTATCTTTTTTGTTGGATCTAGATTCATCTCCTGTTGAAAACTAAAAAGCTGCACCAATCGTTGCGGGGCCCTCTCCGACCACTTATCTCCCCACTCCTGCAAATAAGCCCCAGTCAGCTCTTGAAAAACCAAACCCCCAATTACCACATAGCGAGGGGCCACATCAAATTGTAAGGTGGGAATCGCAATCTCATCACGAGCACGGCGATCATAAGTTCCCGTCAGATCCAACTCCTTACCATCTCTCGAAAGATGAAACTTTGCGGGCGAACCCACAATCGGTCGCGTCCGAATCAGATTCCCCACGGAAGTCGGTCCATACAACGAATCTTGGTAATTTCCATCCTCATCCAAAACAAACCCATCTACCGAGAGCAGTACATCTCCCTCTTTCAATCCCGCTCGCCCAGCCGTCCCCCTCGGATTCACTCTCGTGAGTAGGATGCCTCCACTTTTCGGAGCTCGAAATTCCTCACGCAGATTGGGATCACGTAGACTCGTCCAACTGACCCCCAAAGTTGGAAATCCCTCGTACTTACCATCAAGAGCATCCTTCAGAAAATGCTCGATCATCGGCACAGGAATCGCCGTTCCCTCCTGCGAATCCCGATCATACCCCATCATCATCCCCACTAACATTCCATCTCTCATCATCGGTAAAGTATAACTGTCGTCCCTCTTTGGCAGGGAAACCCTCACTCCATAAACCAAAAAGCCCGCTTCATCCGCCGGATACCGACCCACCCCCGCCGAAAGTACCTCCGCCTGATTCCGTAACATCTCCCCGTTTTTATCTAACTGCCAGACCTGCGCCGTATCCCCCGGACGCAACGCAGGCCCCATCTTGACCCCCGCAAATCCCTGAAGAAATTTCGCATCCGTCGGCCTCAACAGTGCCAAGTTCGCCTCATAATCAATCGCCTCCACTTCCGCTGCACACTTCTCCGCTGAGCCAGGTTTTTCTAGGCCCACCTCCGTTCGATTTTCCACTAAGGCCGCCGTCGCTAAAACCTTCCCACCTGGCAAAACTATCCCCGTTCCATTCAACCCAAAGGGGGCCTTTTTTTGCCAAGGCCGAAACTGATCATACGGTTGTATCGATGCGCGCACTCTGACTAACGACCCCCGCGATTCGTCAATCGAAGCCGCCCAAAGCCAACTCCCCATCAACAAAGTTGCCGTGCCTAGTCTTATTAAGTTTTTCATTTTGAATCCGCCTTTTGGAAGAAACCCTTCGCTAATCTCCGGTTTCCCAAATCTGTCCGACTGGCCTCTGCAATTCCGTACTGAGCCATCAAACGCGGCATGGCCTTATCCACATCACGATTTTTCAGAACCGCAGGCCGCTGATCCCCTTGAAATAAGATCACCGTTCGCTCTTGCCCTGCCTCCAGCGCAGGCAAGACATCTGCCAAGGTCCGGATCTTTCGCCCATTGATCTCCCGTACCACCTGCCCCGCTAGTCCTCGCAGGTAAACATTCAACGGATCCGGTAAAATCGACGTCAAAACCACTGGCTCTGGCGTCTCTTGATAGAGCTGATCCTGCCCGAACATCGAATAGGTCTGCCGTAAACGCAAATCCGCTGAACCCATCAAAACCGCCATGAGATTCGCCGTCAAAGGCTGGAAGACCAGCCCACCGTACAAAACATACCTTGGTGCTTCCTCATAAAGACTCTCATACATCGAGAACATTTCCGCAGGACGCAAGGTAAGGCTCAGCTTCTCCAGTTTTTCCTGCCGCCACACCTCCAGCAACACCGTATCCCCAGCGAACTTTCGTTCCACAATTTCCTCCATCTGCACGGGTTGACCTTCCAAACGAACCGAACCATCACTCTCGATCGGGTGCCCATCAATCGATAGAAGTACGTCCCCATTCTTTAAGACTCCATCCGAGGATCCTTCCGAAAATATATCGGTCACCACCACGCCTAACCCATCGTCAGGACGCTTCAAATATTTTCGCATGGCATGATTTTCTAATGTCATCCAGCGGATCGCAATGTCCACATAGTGATCGTAGTGCCCATCTTCCACGTCCTTTAAAAATCGTCGGATCACTGGAGTCGGAATCATGTACCCAACATTTTGCGCCACATCCCCACGAAACCCTTGAAAGGCGACCCCTACCACTTTGTCATCCTGCATCACCGGGCCCCCGCTATTCCCTGGATTGATCGCCGCATCGATCTGAATCGCCAAGTGGGATTCCCGACCTGAGTGGGTGTACGAGTTATAATCGATCCGACTAACCACCCCACGGGTTACTGAAAGACGATCCCCCCCTATCGGAAACCCATACACACTCACCACCGACTCCAATTCGGGAATATCCCCTATTGGCAGCACGGTTGTACCCTTAAAAAATTCAGGATCCTCAACCTCTAATAACGCCAAGTCACAATCATGAGCCACATAGAGAACCTTTCCAGGATACTTTCGTGGATCTGCTTCCCGTTGCACCGTAATATTTCGCGCCCCGCTAATCACATGGGCATTGGTTAAGATTCGCTTCCCCTCAATCACGAAACCCGCTCCGCGCGCCGAACTCACGGTTCCAGGATTCCACGGCAATCGATAATCCCAAGTTTGCGAGGTCACCTCGACCATCACCACATTTCGCCTCGCCTCTCGGAGCTGCTCATCCCTTCCGCATCCAGCTAATCCCAACCCCATCATGGCCAGAGTGAAAAGCTTAGTCCAGAATGTCATCCAATCATCTTTAACCATAAACAAAACCCAAACCAATCCTATCTTCTGCCGGTCTTCCTTGCCGCTTGAAACCCGCCCCAAACTCGGAAAGCCACTGCTTTTCATACTCCTACTTTCCGCTTCACTACTAGCATGAACCCTTGGCTCATTCTCTCCTTCGCCATCCTAATGGAAGTCAGTGGTACCCTCTGCCTAAAACTTTCCCAAGGAATGACCCGCCCCCTCCCGGTTATCGGCGTAGTCGCTTTTTACCTAGCCGCCTTTGTCCTGATGTCTCTTTCCCTAAAGAATCTCGAAGTCGGCACTGTCTACGCCATCTGGTCTGGAGCTGGAACCGCTCTCGTCGCGACCATCGGTATACTCTATTTCGGAGAATCCATGCACTGGGTGAAAGTTCTTGGCCTCTGCTTTATCATCGGCGGAGTAATCCTCCTCCGCCAGACCTCCACCTAACCCCAAAGTGCCGACCTGGCCCCATTCAGGCCTCCCCGTTTAAATCGTCCCGAATATCCGATCTCCTGCATCACCTAACCCAGGCAGAATATATCCGCGCGAGTTCAGTTTCTTGTCCAAAGCAGCCGCATAAATCGCTACCTCCGGATGCCTTTTCTGAAAACAACTCAGGCCTTCGGGCGCCGCTACCAGACACATGAATCGAATCGAACGCGGTTGGGCCCCCTTCAGTCGATCGACAGCCGCCACAGCAGAGTTCCCCGTCGCCAACATCGGGTCTAACAAAATCAGATCCCGCCCGCGCAAAGTCTTGGAGGCCTTAAAATAGTACTCCACTGGCTCCAAAGTGCGCTCGTCGCGATAGATTCCAATATGCGCCACCCGTGCTGAGGGAAATATTTGCAACATCCCATCCAGCAACCCCATGCCTGCGCGCAAAATAGGAACCAATACCATCTTCTCCCCTTTCAAGACGGGCGCCCGCATTCTTTCCATCGGTGTGACAATCGATTCTGTGGTCATCGGTAAATTGCGGGTGACCTCGTAGGCCATCAACATCGCTACTTCACTGACCAAGGCCCGAAACTCCGTCACACTCGTCGTCTTCTTTCGCATTAAAGTCAGCTTGTGCTGCACCAGCGGATGACGAACGAGATGAAAGTTTTTCTTCAAATCGGCTGATTCCTTAAACGTTAAAACGGAAATCCATCACATCTCCATCGGCCACTACATATTCCTTCCCCTCGATCCGCAGTTTTCCAGCCTCCTTGACCTTGGCCATCGTACCCGCTGCCTGCAGGTCGGCGTAGCCCACAGTCTCGGCCGCGATAAATCCCCGCTCAAAGTCGGTATGGATGACCCCTGCGGCTTGCGGGGCGCGGTCACCCGCATGAATCGTCCAAGCTCTCGTCTCTTTCGGCCCTGTCGTTAAATAGGTTCGTAATCCTAGTAAATCATAGGCCGCTCGGATTAAGGCGCCCACCCCCGATTCACTCACTCCCAAGCTTGCCAAATAATCCTTCCCCTCTTGCTCGGGCAGATCAACTAACTCCGACTCGATCTGCGCACTCACGATAACCGACTTACTCGACAAATGGCTTTGGCAATAGTCTTCCACTTTTTTTACCTGCTCTCCCGTTTTGCCTGATCTCTCCCCCTTGCTCAGCACCCCGAGCTCTTCCTCCTTCACGTTGCAGGCAAAAAGGGTTGGTTTGGAGGTCAGGAGAAAAAATCCATGGATCAACTTCTTTTCATCGTCCGACATCTCCAGCGTTAATGCAGGTCGACCCTGATCTAAATGTGGCTTGAGCTTAGTTAAAAGGGCCAGTTCCGCCTTGGCCTGAGCATCCCCTTGCTTGGCCGCTTTTCCTGGTTTATCCAGTCGCTTAGTCACCGTCGCAAGATCGGCCAGAACCAGCTCGGTGATAATCGTTTCAATATCACGCAGTGGATCCACCGTACCCGCCACATGGTGAATATCCGCGTCTTCAAAACAGCGCACCACTTGAATAATCGCGTCCACTTCCCGAATATGGGTGAGAAACTGGTTTCCTAATCCCTCTCCTTGGCTTGCTCCTTTGACCAGTCCTGCGATATCCACCAGTTCAATGGAAGCGGGTAGAATCTTTTCACTTCCCGAGAGCTTGGCCAACCAGTCCAATCGGGCATCGGGCACCGTCACCATCCCTACATTGGGCTCGATGGTACAAAAAGGATAGTTCGCCGCCTGCGCTTTGCGCGTGCGGGTGACCGCATTAAAAAGAGTGCTCTTCCCTACATTTGGAAGACCGACGATGCCAGCTCGTACCATCCCGCACCCTACACACTACCCCCTTCCCCATCAACGCCCCTCTCTCGCTCCCCCCCAAAGCCCTTATTCCTACCAGATCCCGCGGTCGCCACTCTTTAGGCCACGCACAAACTCTACCAACAACTGCACGCACCTCTCCACATCCTTCAGATCCACTACCTCACTCGGGGTATGCATATATCGTAAAGGAATGCTGACCAACCCCGTCGCCACCCCACCGCGAACCATTTGAATCGCTCGCGCATCCGTACCCGTCGGACGGGGATCCGCTTCCACCTGATAGGGAATTTTTAACCTCTCCGCCGCCTTCTTTAGCCGCGCGAAAATCTCATGGTTAATATTCGCCCCCCGACAAAGAATTGGTCCACCACCCAGTTTCGTCTCCCCTACTTTTCGAGGATCGCAATCCGGATGATCCGTCGCATGACCCACATCCACCGCCACCGCCAAATGCGGATGGATCGTGTAGGCCGAAGTCGTCGCCCCACGCACCCCAATCTCCTCCTGGACTGTCGCTACACTGACCACCTTAGCCGCAATTTTCTTTTCCTTCGACAACCTCACCAAAGTCTCACCCACCACATACGCCCCCACTTTATTATCAAACGCCCGGGCCGTTGCCAGACTCCCACCCAATCGCTGAAACTCGTGATCATACGTTGCCACATCCCCAATCGCTACCCGCTGCAAGGCCTCCTCCTTATTCTTCGCCCCAATATCGATCCACATCTCGTGTTTCTTCGGAACCCTCTTCCTCTCATCCTCCTCCATTAAATGAATCGCCCGCTTCCCCGTCACCCCCACCACTGGTCCCTTCGCCGTCTGAATCACCACTCGCCGACCCGAAATCACCGAAAGGTCATGACCCCCAATCGTGTCAAAATAAAGAAAGCCCTCTTTATTAATGTAGATCACCATAAAACCCAACTCATCCATGTGCCCCGCCAGCATCACCGTCGGATCTCCTTTTAAATTTAAGGTGGCGATTCGATTGCCCAGAGGATCTTTCTCATACATATCCGCCCGCCCTTTGACGTGCCGATCAAACACTTCCTGCGCCTCAGTTTCATATCCCGAAGGGGAACGGGCATGAAGCAATTCGGTTAGAAAAGCCGGCGCTGGGTGTGAATCCATCGGACTATCCTCCACATCCCTTGCTTGGTTTCCATCTCAAATTACCCGCCGACCCATTTCCCGTGCTTGAGAATGGGCCTCTCCTTAGGTTGAATCAGAGGATGAACAAGTACGGCATTGGCCTCATCGGTTGCGGTACGGTCGGATCAGGACTGATCCGGAACCTTGCCAAGGCTAATCCCCTTTTGCGCGAACGCCTCGACATCCATCTCGAGATCGTCGCCGCCGCAGTCAAGGACATCACCAAAGTGCGCGATGGCTTGCCCGTAAAGCCGATCGCCGATTGGCGCAAAGTGATCGCCGATCCAGCCGTGCAAATCGTGGTCGAACTCGTCGGTGGCGTGGACGATTCATTTCAAATTGCCCAAACCTGCCTTAAAGCAGGAAAACCCCTCGTCACCGCCAATAAAGCCCTCCTCGCCGAACGCGGTCACGAACTCATCGCCCAAGCACACCAGTCCAACGCTCCAATCTATTTCGAAGCCAGCGTCGCGGGCGGTATTCCCGTTATCAAGGTCCTCCGCGAAGGTCTAGTCGCCAACCAACTTCTAGGGCTTCACGGCATTATCAACGGAACATCAAACTACATCCTCACACGAATGGCCGAAGCTGGCTCCGATTTCGCCACGGCTCTCCAGCAAGCCAAGGACCTCGGCTACGCTGAAGCCGATGACCGCCTCGATGTTGACGGAATCGATGCCGCCCATAAGGCCGCCATCCTCTGCCTCCTCGCCTATGGTTTCCTACCGAAATTCTCCGAGGTTCCAGTCGAAGGCATCCGTAAGATTTCTTCGCAAGATGTCTCTTTTGCCGCCCAACTCGGTTACACCATTAAACTCCTAGCCCTCGTCCGGCCACACGGTTCCGACCAAGTCGAAGTCCGAGTGGCCCCGACCCTTCTCCCTAACCGCCATCCCATGGCCTCGGTTCATGGTGCCTTTAACGCCATCGGCCTCCTCGGCAATCTCTCTGGACCAGTCCAGCTGACGGGCCGAGGCGCAGGTCCCGATGCCACCTCCAGCGCACTGCTCGCTGACCTCGCAGAAGCCGCGAAAAATCTTCGCGACAAATCTCCTGGTCCCCAAATCCCCCAGCCCGACGGCAAACTCCGCCTCCTTCAGAAAGGCGAATCGGTAGGGCGCTTCTATGTACGACTCGAAGTCGAAGATCGCCCAGGTGTACTCGCTCTCGTCGCGGGAATCTTTGGCTCTGAAAAAATTGGCATCTCCTCAGTGCTTCAACCCGAGGGCCACGGTGCTGGCTCCGTCCCGCTCGTTTTCCTGCTCGAAGCCGCCTCCGAATCCTCCCTAGAAAAAGCAGTGGCCCAAATCACCAAACTACCCAACTCTCGCTCCCCTGCGCACATTCTTCGGGTAGAAGACTTATCATGAGTTGGGGTGGCATTATTCAGGCGTATCGCGATCGTCTTCCTCTCCCCGAGGGCGCCAAGATCATTACCCTCGGCGAAGGAAACACCCCACTTCTAGCTGCTCCTCGACTCGTAACCGCTCTTCGCGGGGACTTTGATCTACGTTTGAAATATGAGGGAATGAATCCTACCGCCTCTTTTAAAGACCGCGGCATGACCATGGCCGTCACTCATGCGGTCGCTAAGGGGGCCAAACTGGTTATTTGCGCCAGCACCGGCAACACCTCCGCATCAGCCTCAGCCTACGCCGCTCGCGCCGGAATCGCTTCCGCCGTGATTATTCCCGCAGGCAAAATCGCATTAGGAAAACTTACCCAAGCCCTTATCCATGGAGCCAAGCTTCTTCCCATCTCAGGAAATTTCGACGACGCTTTAAACCTAATCCGCCAAATGTCCAACCTCCCCGGTGTAGAAGTGGTTAACTCCATTAACCCAGTCAGAATTGAGGGCCAAAAAACCGCCTCGTTTGAGATTCTCGAAACCCTTGAAAGGACTCCCGACTTCCATTTTCTTCCAGTGGGCAACGCTGGTAACATCACCGCCTACTGGAAGGGATTCTGCGAGGCTCTTCCCCAAGGCCCCCGCCCGCGGATGTTTGGCTGGCAAGCCGCTGGGGCCGCTCCTCTTGTCGACGGGCACATCGTCAAAGATCCGCAAACCATCGCCACCGCCATTCGCATCGGAAACCCAGCCAGCGGTCCTGCCGCCCTGACCGCCATCAAAGATTCCAATGGCCGCATCGATAAAGTCACCGATGAGGAAATCCTCAGCGCTTATCAACTTCTTGCCCAAACCGAGGGCATCTTCGTCGAGCCGGCCTGTGCCGCCCCCGTTGCAGGCCTGCGCAAAGCCGTCGCCGCAGGTTGGATTCCAAAAGGCAGCCTCGTCACTATGACGCTCACAGGCCACGGCTTAAAAGATCCCGATACCGCGCTTAGCCTTTTTCCTAATGCTCCATCGGCTATCGCTCCCACCTTGGAAGCCGCCCGCAAAGCCCTAGGCCTTTAACTTTTCGCCCGACCTTCTCGTCCACGAACCTTTCTTGCCTCCTGCTCTCGACCGCTTACGCTTACGTCATGTACATCCCCATCCCCCTCGCCCTTGGTTTTCCCCAAGGCTCAGAATGGTTCTGGATTGTCCTCGTGATTATTCTTCTTTTCGGTGCCAAAAAACTCCCAGAGCTAGCGCGATCCATTGGTCGGAGCTTGGGGGAGTTTTCTCGGGCGAAAGATGATTTTGAGAAAGAGGTCAAAAACGCAGTGGAAGACGGGGACAAAAAAAGTCCGACCTCGAACAAAGATTCCTCTAAAACATCTTAATCTTAGAGCTGTAGCTCCCGCCGTGTTTCCGTAAGGCGAGCAATAGGCAAACCGCCGCCAGCCCCAACATTCCGTACAAAGCTCCCCACCAACCAGGTCCGAGTTGCAGTTGAGCTAGAAGCCTGTCCGTATAGGCATCGGCCATTTTCCATCGGAGCACAAAATACATTCCCATCAGCATCAGGGAAACCAGTGCCAACAGGGATGTCGGAACTCCACGTAAAATAAAGAAACCCCAACCCAGCCCAGCCAAAATCGGCACTAAGAGGAGCCAACCCAAAAGCGGCTGCTTTTCTTTTCCGCCAAGCACAACTGAGGCCAGTTCCTGCTGAGCCTTCATCCGAGGAGTCCCTGCGGCCGCCTTGATAACAAGTTGGAATCCAGAGAATCCATCCACTGGATCCGCCCAGATCTCTTTCCACTCTTCCGCTCTCATCCAGATCAAAGTTCGCCCAACCCCTTTACCCCCCTGCGCCAAATTTTTCACCACCTCCATCGTATTTTTTCTCAGAGCATCAGGAGAGACCCTCACCCAAGGGAGGAAAAAACAGATCACGGTGAGAAGCGCAAAGAACCTGCCCGCTAAATGAACGAAATCCGTACGCATCAGACCCTCTATTAACCACTTTCCAGCCCTTTAGACAACCTCCTCGTGCCTCACACCATGCTGCGAGCACGGCAAAGCGGATGGGAAAGGCTGGATTAGACAAACATGGGATGGAAGCGCTACTTTCTTTGCTTACTATTATGGTCAAAATTCATCCTATTCCCGCCCTTTCTGTCAATCCTGCTCAAGCCAAACAGGTCACCTGCGTCCCCTACGATATCGTTTCGCGCGAAGAGTGTCGCACCCTCGCCAAAGACCATCCCAACACTCTGCTGCGAGTCGACCGAGCTGACCTCGAATTTCCTGATACGGTCAAATTCAACACACCTGAAGTCTACAAAAAAGCAGCCCAGAATTTTGCCCAACTGATCAAAAATCAATCCTTCCTGAAAGAAGCTAGACCTACGATCTATCTCGTCCGAATGATCGAAGGCAAACACCGGCAACGCGGCTTCGCCGCTCTGGCAGACTTTGCCGACTACGCTTCAGGCCAACTTCGAAAACACGAGTTCACCCGCCCCGATAAAGAGGATGACCGCGTCAACCTGATCCGGCATCTCGGCGCCCTGACCGGACCCGTTCTCGCCGCCTATCCCGACCTACCCGAGCTGACAGCCCAGATGAACGAAATTGAGCTCACCGTAAAACCGCTGGCAGAGGTCACCGATGAGCGTGGGGTGATCCATACTGTCTGGCGCTGTCCCGATCCCGCAGAAATCGTAAAACTGTTTACCCAAGTCTCTCGCTCCTACATTGCCGACGGACATCATCGGGCTGCCGCGGCCGCCCGCTTGGCCAAGGAAAAACATGGCCCACTTGGAATCCTTACTGTTTATTTCCCAGCCTCCGAGCTTAGGGTTCTTCCCTACCACCGACTCGTTTTAAAGCTGGACCCCTTCACCCCTGCCACATTCCTCGAAGAGGCGAAAAAGGTTTTTCAAGTCACCCCCTCCCCAACCGCTCCTCCCGATAAAACTGGAAAAATTGGGCTCTTTTTAGAAGGAAAATGGCATCAGCTCTCCTGGAAAGCCGATGAGAAATCCGATCCCGTAGCAAAGTTAGACGCGTCCGCTCTTCAGGACCGCCTGCTCGGCCCAGTTTTGAAGGTGAAGGATCCCAGGACGGATGTCCGTCTCGATTTCGTGGGCGGAATTCATGGAACTAAAAGTTTGGAAGATAAGGTCAATTCAGGCCACGCGTCCGCTGCTTTCAGTCTTCCTGCCGTTTCCCTGTCCCAAATCCTCGCCGTGGCCGATGCCGACCAGATCATGCCCCCCAAGAGCACCTGGTTTGAACCAAAACTCAGGTCCGGCTTTTACGTCCACCAGTTCGGCCCAAATCAGCCTTAAGCACCTCACAAAAAATCCCCACCACCTAGGCAGTGGAGTAACTACGTCTCAATTGCTCGCTCCAAAGATCTGCCCATGTACAGGTCAAAATTGCTTTCCATGGCTTGCTTAAAACAAAGCAGGATAGCTTGTTTAACTATTTAAGGGTTTGTTATGGTTTTGATCAACCTACAGTTGACAAATTACACATTATGTACTATAGGATAGTACTGTGTTTTCACAACGCCTTCAGGGTCACTTATATGCTACAATAGTAACACTTTTATTTTCATTTAGTAGAGTCGAGGCTGCCACAAGCACGCTGTTGGATTTAAACTTTAATAGCTCTAGCGCAACGTACGCCTACTATGCCTCGACTGCACTAAGCCCAGGTTCTGGAAATATTTCACCCACCACAACGTTAGCGAACAATAGCTTCCCGACGGCACCCACCAGCGGTTATCTCGCTCTCACCCCAAACGCTTCTGCTGTAACAGCAGCATCCTTTTATGGAGGTTGGGCGGCTAACGTAACATTAGGGGCGGTCAACAGTCCTTACACCGCGGGAGGATTTGGTCAAAGTGATCTTAGCAAAGTGTCATTTACTGCCAAAGTCCGTGCTCGAGGAATGCCCAGCACCGGTGCCGTGGTCATTCTTAAACTGCACGCTACTGGAGATAACCCCAATGCAGTACCTGGTGGATATAAGAGAATTATGTTCGAGCCAGTTTTTATCAACGGAAGCGACTGGACTACGATTGGCGGGACTTTGGATACGGCCGGATTGATTGCTGGCAAGGGCACCTCCTACAGCTTTTTGGCCAATGCAGCGACCTATACCGCACTGATTGAGCTAAGCGGTTTCAATCGATTCGGCACTACTGGCTACACCGCCTATGCAAATGATCCGACTGTT
>CANESK010000041.1 GCA_947441075.1 Verrucomicrobia subdivision 6 bacterium | reverse complement strand
TTATTGTGGAAGATCGTAGAAAGAAGAGGTCCTCATGAGTCGTAGTTTAAAAAAAGGTCCGTTTATTGATGACCATTTGATGGAGAAGGTGCAAAAAATTGGTTCCGGCGCAAAGAAGCCGATCAAGACTTGGTCGCGCCGTTCGATGATTCCGCCTGACTTCGTCGGTCATACTTTCCTGGTTCATAATGGGAAGGTTTTCAATCCTGTTTTCGTGACTGAAAACATGGTGGGTCATCGTTTAGGTGAATTCTCGCCAACGCGTATCTTTAAGCGGCACGGTGGGCATACGGAGAAGGTGACGAAGTAATGAAGTTATTTCTCCTTCTTGTCAGTTGCTTGGCGCCCTTTGCTTTTGGGGAAGTGCCTTCGTCGAGTAAGACGACCGAACTCCTGATGGCTCAGGCGGAAGCCCAAGCCTATCGAGAAGCATGGAGCCAACTCCAGAGGCGGGATGAGCTTCTTGGGCTGAGCGCTTTGAGTGGGGACGTAAGGGATAGCCATGACAAAGTGGTGCGACTTTCGGGTGAGTTAATTCGTGCGGAGAAAGCGCTGCAGGCCCTGATGAGCCAGGCGAAGAATGTAATGGCCAGTGCCACTGCCTGGGCGGGGGAGACCAGTCCAGTGAAGAAGGCGGCGGCGAGAGCGGAGTTTGAGTCGGCCAAAAGGACATGGGAAGTGCAGATGGTTGCGGGCAGTAGCCCACGGGCCCTGGCTTCTGGGGTGACGGATGCACAAATTGTGGCGGTGGACCCCGCGCAGCAGTCTTTAGTTTTGAATCTAGGAAGTCGGCAGGGCGCTCGCGAGGGGATGCCCTTCCGGATCGTCCGTGGGGATCAGGTGATTGGAAATTGTCGTCTGTTGGAAGTCCGTGAACTCATTTCTGCTGGAATGACGGAAAAGCTGACGGATGGCATTCAACCCAAGGTAGGGGACCGAGTTTCGGTTCTCGCACAAAAATGAGTACAGAAATTCGCACTGCTCGCGCAGAAATGAAGTACGCGCGTATGTCCGCCTTTAAAATACGGGATATCGCCCGCTGCCTACGGGGGCTACGCGCTCCAGAAGCAGACGCCCGTCTGCGTTTTGCCCCGCAGAAATCGGCTCGTCTTTTGGTTCAGACACTACGTTCGGCGGTGGCCAATGCGGAGAACAAGCACTCGATTCCCGCGGAGAATCTTGTGGTGCATGAGATTATGGTTGGGGAAGGTCCTACTTTTCATCGTTTTCAACCGAAAGCCCGTGGCAGTGCAGGTCCGATTCGGAAGCGGACCAGCCATATTCGGATGACCTTACAGGAAGCACCGCCCGAGGCGGCCAAGGCGGAGAAGAAAGAAAAGAAAGTGGCCCGAGTGAAAGCTCCGGCAAAGGAATAAGGCGTTATGGGACAAAAGACTCATCCAGTTGGATTTCGTTTACCCCTCCGGCGGAACTGGAGCTCGGTATGGTATGCGAATAAAAAGAATTTCCCCATTTTTCTACATGAGGACTACACCATTCGTAATTTCATTAAGAAGCGTTTGGAGAGTGCGGCGATTTCCAAAGTGGTGATTGAGAGGGCTTCGAATCGCGTCCGGGTGACTTTGCACACCGCTCGTCCCGGACTGGTGATCGGGCGTAAAGCGAGTGAATTGGATAAGTTACGCGAAGATACCCAAGCGCTGACGCCGAATCGGGAGTTGCTCATCGATGTGAAGGAAATTAAGAATCCGGAGTTGGATGCTCAGCTGGTCGCAGAAAATATTGCTCTGCAGCTGGAGCGCAGGGTTTCGTTCCGTCGCGCGATGAAGAAAGCTTTGCAGACCACGCTGGATTTCGGGGCGGCTGGGGTGAAGATTCGGGTGGGAGGACGTTTGGGTGGGGGAGAAATCGCGCGGACAGAGCAGTACCACGAAGGAAAAGTTCCTTTGCACACCTTGCGTGCGAATATTGATTACGGATTTGCTGAGGCCCTGACGGTGGCAGGAAAAATCGGGGTTAAAGTCTGGATCTGCCTAGGAGACGAAGCCGCTTAACTGGCGGATCTACCACTATGCCTTTACTCCCCAAACGCGTAAAATTCCGCAAAACGCAGCGCGGTAGCCGCAAGGGCTTCGCCACGCGATGCATTACTTTGGCCTTCGGCGCCTTCGGGTTACAGTCGCTGGGTCGTTGCTGGTTGACGAACATTCAGATCGAAGCGGCGCGAGTTGCGCTGACAAGAAACATGAATCGGAAGGGAAAATTGTGGATTCGGGTGTTCCCGGACAAGTCGGTTACCTCCCGCCCCCCAGAAACACGGATGGGAAAAGGGAAGGGGCAGCCTGAGTTTTGGGTGGCAGTTATTAAACCAGGGACTATCCTTTTCGAGCTCGACGGTTTATTGGAACTTGATGCGAAGGAGTGCTTTCGGCTAGCGGCGAGCAAGCTACCGATGGCGACTCGCTTTATCACCCGTGAGAGGAGACTAGTATTTTGAAGATCGAAGAATTTAGAGGCCTGAAAGAGGCCGAGTTGGAGCGCAAGACGGAAGAACTCCGTCGTGAGCGCTTTCAACTCCGTATCCAACAGCAGTCTGGGCAGCTGGAAAAACCGACTCGGTTGCGAGAAATTCGCAGGACGATTGCTCGAATTGAAACTGCCCGTTCGGAGTCTCGTTTGGCGACTCCAGGAAAAGGCGCGTAATGGCAACCACTCCAGAACATATCTCCGTACTGAAGGAGCTGACTGGCGAAGTGATCTCCGCCAAGATGGAAAAGACGATTGTCGTGCAGGTGGAACGCCGGATGCCTCACCCCAAGTACAAAAAGATCATCCGTCTGCGGAAAAAGTTTTATGCTCATGACGAAGAGAAGAAGGCGAAAGAGGGCGATATGGTGCGCATCGTAGCCTGCCGTCCGCTCAGCCGCCTCAAGCGTTGGAATTTAGTGGAAGTAGTTAAGCAGGCGGAGAGCAAAGCCGAGGTTCTGGTATGATTCAAATTCGTTCCTGGATTAATATTGCAGATAACACGGGCGCTCGTCGGGCTACGATGATCGGGGTGATTGGTCGTAAGACGATGGTGGCGCGGATTGGTGATATCGTGACGGCCAACGTAAAAGAGGCGGCTCCCGATGGTACCGTGAAGAAAAGTGAAGTGGTGCGTGCGGTAATTGTGCGTACGCGTTATCCGATCCGTCGGACGGATGGATCTTATCTTCGTTTTGATAGCAACGCTGCAGTGATCATCGACAAGGATTCCAATCCTCGGGGCACCCGTATTTTCGGTCCAGTCGCGAGGGAACTGCGTGATCGTAATTTCATGAAGATTGTTTCCTTAGCGCCTGAGGTTCTCTAAAAAGTTTTATGACAACTTTTCATGTACATAAGGGAGACGAGGTTTTGGTGATTAGCGGCTCCCAACGGGGTCGCAAGGGGAAGGTGCTTGAAATTATCACGAACTCTTCAAGGGCTTTGATCGAAGGGGTGAACATGATCAAGAAGCATGTTCGGCCGACTCAAGAAAACCCGAAGGGCGGGGTGATGGAGCGTGAGGGCACAGTGCACATCTCGAATTTAAAGCTGATCTCCCGACCCAAGGGGGAGAAGGCAGTGGCCAAGAAGGGCAAAGAGAAGACGGTGAAGGGGAAGAAATAAGTTATGGAAAACGATCTTAAAGTTCATTATTTGAAAACAGTGGTTCCTGCGATGATCAAGATTCGTGGGTACACCAACACGCACCAAGTGCCGAAGCTCGAGAAAATTGTGCTGAACTGTTCTGTGGGTTCGGCGACTGATATTAAAGTGGCCTTAGAAGATGCCTTGAATGACCTGACGATGATCACAGGGCAAAAGCCGATCAAAACTCGTTCGAAAAAGAGCATCTCGAATTTCAATCTTCGTTTGCATCAAGAGATCGGCTGCAAAGTGACCTTGCGGGGTAAAATGATGTATGACTTCCTATTGCGCTTTATTCGGGCGGCTTTGCCTAGGATTCGTGATTTTCGTGGTATCCCGAATGGTGGTTTCGATGGGCGAGGTGGATATACCCTTGGGGTAAAGGATCATTCGATTTTTCCGGAAATCGAGATTGATCGGGTAAAGCGTAATCTAGGATTTGATGTGACCTTTGTAACCTCTGGCAAAGACCGGGAAGAAACCCGCGAGATGCTGGTGCAAATGGGTATGCCTTTCATTGCGAGATCACACTCGCCAGACCAAGCCGCCAAGACCGGCAATAAGGAGACACCTCATGGCCAAGAAGTGCTGGCGGCTTAAGCAGAAGAAGAAACCAAAGTTTTCGACCCGGAAGTATAACCGGTGTTCGATCACTGGCCGTCGTCGTAGTTATATTCGGCGTTTCGGTGTCAGCCGTATTCAGTTCCGGGAAATGGCCCTGCGTGGGGAAATTCCTGGGGTGACGAAAGCGAGCTGGTAAGGAATTTATGGTAACTGATCCATTGGCAGATTTTATTACGCAGATCCGAAACGCTTCGGTGGCTGGGCTGAAAAATGTCCGCGCGAAGCATTCTCGGATGAGGGGAAATGTTTTGGCCATCTTGAAAAAAGAGGGGTTTATCGAAGATTTTGAGCTGAAGAAAGAGGGAAAGCATAGTGATTTTCATATTTCCATGAAGGTGGCCAGTGCGCGTAATGGAAAGGCGATCACCTGCATTCGTCGTTTGTCCAAGCCCGGATTGCGGCGCTACGTGGGGGTTCGGGAGATTCCAAAGTATTTGGGCGGCTTGGGTGTTTCTATCCTTTCCACTCCGCTAGGGGTTCTTTCTGGTGAAGATGCAAAAAAGCAAAACGTAGGTGGGGAACTGCTCCTCGTGGTCTGGTAATATGTCCCGCATCGGCAAATCTCCTGTCCTTGTGCCCGCGAACGTAAAGGTCTTCCTTGAGGGGCGTCGTTTCCGTGCGGAAGGCCCTTTGGGTAAGCTCGGGATGGAACTTCCTCCTAAGGTCACGGCTAAGCTGGAAGCGGGTGTTGTACATATCGTGCGAGATTCGGATGAGCGGATAGCGCGGTCGATGCACGGATTGGCGCGTAGCTTGGTGAATAATTTAGTTCAAGGAGTAAGCACGGGATACGTCAAGAAGATGGAGATCCACGGGGTCGGCTTTAAGGCGAATCTTCAGGGCAAGAAATTGGTGCTTAACCTAGGTAAATCGCATCCGATTGAATATCCTGTGCCCGACACGATCAAGATCACGGTTACGGACAACACTCGTCTGACCGTGGAAGGTCCGGATAAGCAGTTGGTCGGAGCGGTTTCAGCTGATATCCGTGGTTACCACCCGCCTGAGCCTTATAAGGGCAAAGGGGTGCGTTATGTGGGTGAGATCATCCGCCGCAAGGAAGGGAAGACCGCGCAAAGCAAGTCAGCCTAAACTTTTATGCCTAATCCAGCCCAACATCGTCGGGAACGTCGTATTCGAATTCATAAACGGATTCGTTTGCGTTTGCGTGGAGAGGCGACCAAACCCAGGTTGTGTGTCTCTTTCAGCGGTAAACATATTTATGCTCAGGTGATCGATGATTCCGCGGGTAAGACTCTGGTAGCGGCTTCTAGTTTAGAAGAAGGACTGAAAAAATCGATACGTGCGAATGTGGCTGGGGCCGCCAAGTTGGGACAAGCGGTCGCCGAGCGCGCCTCGAAAAAAGGGGTTTCCGATGTGGTGTTTGATCGCGGTGGTTTTCTCTATCATGGCAAAGTGAAAGCTTTTGCCGAAGCGGCGCGTACGGCCGGCTTAAAATTCTAAAGAGGTATATTGATGAGCACTGTTCCCCCTAATGAAAACAAAGACCTTATCAAAGAGGTCGAAGTCGCCCCTGAAAAGGCGTTCTCAAAAACGTCTGAATTTATTCCGAAATCGGAGCCAGCGGTACGGCGTGACCGCACTCGGACTCCGTCCGACATGTTTGAAAAGGTTGTTTTCGTCAATCGTTGCGCCAAGGTTGTTAAAGGTGGGCGTCGTTTTAGCTTTAGCGCTCTCTTGGTCGTGGGAGATAAGAAAGGCAAGGTTGGTGTAGGATTCGGCAAGGCGCGGGAAGTGGCCGAGGCGATCCGCAAAGGCACGGAAAACGCTAAGAAGAATCTCTACACCTACAATATCGGCCCGAGCACTCTCCCTCATGAGGTCAATGGAGTGTTTGGCGGGGGTCGTGTTCTTCTTCGTCCTGCTTCTTTGGGAACGGGTTTGATTGCAGGTGGCGGAGTACGCTCCGTTTTGGAAGCGGCCGGGGTGAAGGATGTTTTGGCCAAGTCGATGGGCTCGAGTAACCCCGCCAATGTGGTCAAGGCGACGGTGGATGCCCTTTCGCGTCTTCGGACCCGCACTCAGATTCTTGAATCTCGTGGAAAGAAACGTGCGCCTCGCCCGGTGCAGGAGGTAGCGGTATGAGTACGACCTCTCCCCGTCCTGGAGCCCGTCATCGTCGGAAGCGCCTCGGTTCAGGGGAATCGTCGGGCAAAGGAAAAACTTCTGGTAAGGGTCATAAGGGGCAAAAAGCTCGTTCGGGAGGTAGTCTGCGTTTGGGGTTCGAAGGAGGGCAGATGCCTTTGATCCGACGTATTCCGAAGCGGGGCTTTAATAATGCGGTTTTCACCATTCGCTACGCCCATGTGAATTTGGATGGGCTCGATGTATTTTCGGATGGTGCGAAAGTTAACGAAGAGATTCTCCGTTCCCACGGCTTGGTCAAGGGGGATTGGGAAGGGGTTAAGATTCTCGGAGGCGGAAAGCTGAAACCAAAAAATCTCATCCTCGAAGTGCATGCGGCCAGTACATCGGCCAAAAAAGCGCTTGAGGCGGCGGGTGCGAAAATCACCCTGCTGAAGAAATAGGCCCTGAGGGGTCTCTGACGGGCCATGCTCCACGCCCTTTTAAATTGCTTCAAGATTCCTGAGTTACGTCAGCGGATCATCTTCACCCTTGCCCTGATCGTGGTGGTGCGGATCGGAGCCTCGATTCCTTGTCCTGGGATTAACCCGGTGGTCTTGGGTGAGTTCTTCCGCTCGGTAGTGGATCAGCAGGATCAGGGAAGTGTCATTGGGCTCTTTAATCTTTTTAGTGGTGGTGCGCTAGAAAATTGCGCGATCTTTTCACTGACGATCATGCCTTATATCAGTGCGAGCATTGTCATGCAGTTAGCTACGGGGGTAATTCCTTCACTGGGTAAGCTGGTGCGGGAGGAGGGGGGTCGGCAAAAGATCACCCAGTACACTCGTTGGGGCACGTTGATTCTTTGCGTTGTTCAGGGATATTTGCTGGCGGTTAGTTTTGAGAGCCCATCCCAAATCCCAATCTTTTCAGGCATCGATCAGGTAATTCAACGGCTAGGGCCGCTGGTGGCTGAACCTGGAATTGGTTTTCGGATTATCACAGTGATCACGTTGACGGCGGGCACGATGCTCCTGATGTGGATCGGAGAGCAAATTACAGAAAAAGGTATAGGCAACGGTATTTCCATCATTATCACTATCGGAATCGTGGCACGCTTGCCTGCAGCTTTAGTGGCTGGATGGCAGGTTTTCGTTCCTCCCGCGGGCAGTGGGCGTGAGCCGATCAGTCCCTTCGTTCTCTTTCTTTTGCTGGCTTTTCTCTTCACGGTCATCGCTTCGACGATCTCGTTGACGCAGGCCTTGCGGAAGGTGAGCGTGCAGTACGCCAAGCAGGTTCGCGGAAATCGGGTTTATGGTGGGCAGACCTCCTTCCTTCCGCTCAAAGTTAATTATGCTGGGGTGATGCCGATCATCTTCGCCAACGCCATTCTGCTTTTCCCCGCAAGTATTTTGGGGTTTCTCTTTCCTGGCTCTCCGACGGCTAATCGCATTTCCGCAGCCTTGGCCAGTGGATCACTCCATTATGTGCTTTATGCAGGGATGATATTTTTCTTCTCCTACTTCTGGGTAGCGATGGTTTTCAACCCGATTCAAATTGCTGATGATATGAAGCGGCACGGTGGCTTTATCCCTGGAGTACGTCCTGGCGAAACAACGGCTCAGTTTTTGGACTATTCAATGACGCGGCTGACCTTTGCTGGAGCAATTTTCTTAACCGCCTTGGCTGTCTTGCCGATGATTGTGCAGAATTTCCTCGGTGTTCCTAGTATTACGGCCCAGTTTTTCGGTGGTACGGGACTACTGATTATTGTCGGGGTTATGTTGGACACGATGCGGCAGGCGGAAACTTATCTGTTGCAAAGGCATTACGATGGATTTTTAAAGAAGGGTCGGATCAAGGGACGTAGCGTGAGTGGTCCTGGTTCTACCTCCGGTGCAATCTCTGAGCGTCAGATCGCTTGGCTTCTTGTGATCATCGCGATCATCGCTTTGGGCGGTATCGTTATCACCCTTCGCTAAGGCCCCCCGGGCCATGGCGACGATTCCGATCAAGGATGCGGCGGGCATCGTAGGGATGCGGGCCAGTTGTCGTTTGGCTCGTAAGATTCTAGAGGAGTTAGTTCTTCGCTTAGAGCCCGGCCGGACCACGGGGGAGGTAGATGAGTGGGCGGGGCAGATTATCAATCAGTACGGAGCGCGGAGCGCTTTTTTTGGGTATCGCAAGTTTCCTGGACAACTTTGTATTTCCGTCAATGAGGAGGTGGTTCATGGCATTGGCGGGCCGAGGCGGTTGGCCTACGGGGATGTGGTGAAGCTGGATGTAGGAATTTTGTTGAATGGCTGGGTAGGGGACACGGCAACAACCGTGGGGTTAGGCGCGATTACTCCTGCTCGCCAGAAGTTACTTGAGCGGACCCAGGCCTCGCTGCTTGCGGGCATCCAAAAGGCGAGAAGCGGTGCTCGGTTGGGAGAAATTAGTCACGCGGTGGAAACAACGGTCAAGGCAGCGGGATATAGCGTGGTGAAAGAGTTTGTTGGGCACGGGGTAGGAAGGAAACTCCACGAGGAACCGCAGATCCCTAATTTTGGTCGAGCCAATTCAGGGCCTATTCTTCAGCCTGGAATGACCTTGGCAATCGAGCCGATGGTCAATGAGGGTATCGACGAGGTACGGATTTTGAAGGATGGATGGACCGCAGTGACCGCAGACCGGCGTGATTCAGCTCACTTTGAGCATGTTATTTTGATTACGGAGGGTGAGCCCGAAATTTTGACTCAAATATCCTAGGGATGTGAGAAGGAAGCGGTGGGCCCAGGTGGGCGGATCGAGGATTGGCCGAAGCCAATGAGTTACTTTTTCTCGCGATGGAGAGTGTAGCGACGAAGAAAGGGGTTGAACTTTCTGAGTTCGATCCGCTCTTTCTTGAGCTTCTTGTTCCGAGTGCCGAAGTAGCGGGACGGGGGCTTTCCCTCGGCACGGGCTTCAGTGCATTCTAAGATAACTTGCTCACGCATTAGAGGATTATAGTAACGGATATGGTCTTTGGGGTCAAGGCTTGAGCATATTCGCTCCCCGCTCGGCAAAGCGGTTGGGGCGGGAGCTGGCTTGGGCGGGGGGATCCCGCCGGATTGGTTCGGCTGGGCCCATGCTCATGAATCCCTTCAGAATGAAGACATCGACCCACATATCAGCCTGCGGTTCGTAGGCACGGTAGGGAGCAAACTCGCCATAAAACCGGTACTGCTGATTCTTATCGTCCTCTGGTTTGGGTAGGAAGGTATGAGGGATAGGGCAAAGGTTGGGGGTTCCTTCGATGGCGATCCAGGTGGCTTGTCGCCAGGACTGGTTTTCTTTGCGCACCCAACCCCAACCGCAGTAGTCCTCCACGATAGTGCGCTGGGCGATAAGGTAGGGTCCATCGGTTCGGCCGTGCTTGGCAGGAGTATGGGCGGCGCGAAGAGTCGCACGCATTACCTTTTCGGTGGTAGGTGGGCGAACTTCTTCCTCTGATTCTTCGACGGGTACTTTTTCTTCTGGAGTGGGTTCGGTCACCAGAGATGTGGCAGGATTGGTGGAGGAAGCGGAGCTGGAGCGAAGAGGCAGGGGAGGAGCGAAGCAGAGGCAGGGCAGAAGAGTGATGAGAGCGAGAGCGGCTAGAAGGCCCATGTGCCGCCTTTTCCGGTGGATAGCTTGGGGATTCCCCCTTCGCTGTAGTCAGTTTTTCCAACCGCACCGATCATGGGACGACCGACAATCATTCGCCAGCGTTGGGAAAATTCCTCGCCCGAGTGGCAACCGTAGCTGATGCATTCCGCATCGGAGGTAAAACTCTTGCCTGAGATTTGGTCGAGGTCATCGACATGAACGACGAGAGGTTCGAGGGCGCCCCCATCGACTCGGTTGCTGTAGTCGAACATCCAGCACTTCTTATTGGAGTGACCGAAATATTCCAGGCGGGATATCTTGGGTTTTTCTTTGGAGCCGTCTCGGCGCAAGAGAGTGAAGAGTTGAGCCTTGTTATCAAAGTAGATTGGGGTGATTCCCGCCTTCAGGCCACGCTCTTCGAGAACCTTAAGGTAGTCATCTTGATCTTCTTGGGAGCGGCGTTGATAACTTGGACGAAAAACCAGCCAGACAATTTGATCTGTGGGCGCAATGGTGAGTTGCAGTTCTTTGGCGCGCAGGATGGCGGAGTCGATAAAGTTACCCCAGTACTTATCGTGGGAGGCGGTGCGATATCTTTCGAAAGAGCGTAGGGCGGGTCCTCCGGAGATGAGAACGATGTCATGGGCCTGTGCAATGGGTGTTGCAAGGGCTAACAGGGCTAAAGGGAGCCAGAATCGCATTGGGTGAGAGTACTTTCGTCGATCGATGGGCTCAAGCGATGAAGAGAAGGTGATTTGGCGTTGACCACAGGATGCTGAACCGCAATCCTTTACGATGATGGTCAAAAATACTCCAATCACGGTGGCCCGCGGAGATGGGATCGGTCCTGAGATCATGGAAGCGACCTTGAGTATTCTCAAGGGTGGTGGAGCACGGTTGGAGATCGAAGAGATTGAGATTGGAGAGAAGGTTTATTTGAGGGGAAACAGTGCGGGGATTGAAGATTCGGCTTGGGATTCTCTTCGACGGACGAAGGTTTTTTTAAAGGCACCGATTACGACTCCGCAGGGTGGGGGTTACAAAAGCTTGAACGTAACGACGCGCAAGGCCTTCGGGCTTTATGCCAACATTCGCCCCTGTATTGCTTACGCGCCTTACATTCGGACAAAGCATCCTGGAATGGACGTAGTGATTGTTCGGGAGAATGAGGAGGACACCTACTCAGGCATCGAGCACCGGCAAACTCATGATGTGATGCAGTGTCTGAAACTGATTAGTCGTCCAGGCTGCGAGAAGATTGTGCGATATGCTTTTGAGTACGCGCGGGCTTATGGGCGCAAAAAAGTGACCTGCTTTATTAAGGACAACATCATGAAGATGACTGATGGTCTTTTTCATCAGGTGTTTGATGAGATTGGGGCGGAGTATGGGGAGATTGAGAAGGAACACTGGATTGTGGATATCGGGGCGGCGAAGTTGGCGGACACTCCTGAAGCGTTCGACGTCATCGTCATGCCGAATCTCTACGGGGATATTCTTTCGGATGTGGCGGCGCAGATTGCGGGGTCGGTTGGTTTGGCGGGTTCGGCCAACATTGGGGATGGGTGTGCGATGTTTGAGGCGATTCACGGCTCGGCTCCGCGGAGGGCGGGCCAAAACTTGGCGAATCCCTCGGGATTATTTCTGGGTGCGGTGCAGATGCTGGTGCACATCGGTCAGGCGGATGTGGCGGAAAAGGTGCATAACGCTTGGTTGAAGACGATTGAGGATGGAGTTCACACCTACGACATTTTCAAAGAGGGGGTGAGTAAGGAGAAAGTGGGGACGAAGGAGTTTGCCGCAGCGGTGGTGGCAAGGATTGGGCAAAAGCCGAAGCATTTGAAACCGGTGGACTATAGCAAGGCCCCGTCTCGGCCTTTAACGACGCGACCTGCTTACAAACGGGATAGTTCGAAGAGAGAGTTGGTGGGTGTAGATGTATTTGTATGTTGGCCGACAGGAACGATGGAGGAGCTGGCGAAGAAGTTGCAGCCTTTGGCTGGGGATGGTTTGAAGTTAGAATCGTTGTCGAATCGCGGGATGAAGGTTTGGCCTGATGGCCATGAGGAGACGTTCACGGTGGATTCGACGGCTTGTCGGTTTCATCTTCCCGAGGGTAAAGGATCAATTCCCCATACGGCGGTGGTCAAATTGTTGGAGAAGATGACTCAGGCGGGAGTGGAGTTTGTCAAAACAGAGGGCTTATATAATTTCGACGGTAAAGCGGGCTTTGCTAAGGGGTAGGGATTCTTGGGGGCAGGGGGCGGCAGGGTGAGAAAATTACTGTTCGCTCCAGAGGAAGTGACGGTTACGAAGGTCCTCAATTTTTCTAGTGAAGGCGGCTTGGTTGGGGCCTCCAGCGTTTTCAAGAATCCTGTAAATGGCTAAGGCCCCTCGGAAATCACCTTTTTTCTCTTGGATACGAGCGGCCTCCGCTCCAGCGCGAGCGAACCAGAGATATTCGGGTTGAGTAGGATTTGCGGCGGGAGAACCCAGTCTCGCATAGAGAACATCGAGGTAGGCTTGAAGGGCGTCTTCGTCCCGGCCGAGCTGTTCGAGACACTTGCCCCGAATAAATCCTGCCTCGTTTTTATCTGAGGCATCGGCGGCGGGGCTAGCGAGAAGAGCAGATGCGGTGGAGGTGGCGCGCTCAAGGCTGGCCCGATCGTTTCCTCCAAGTGCGAATTCGCAGGCGAGTCGGCGTTTGGTTATCTCAACCCAAGGGCGCTGGTCGGGATTGCGGTTGGCGAGTAGGGAGCTGGCGATTTGTAGCCCTCCTGCGTAGTCGCCTGAAGCTCGGCAGGCGTCGATTTCAGCGAGACGGGCGTCGAGGCGCAGAGGCGAAGCCTCGGGAAGTGCGCGAAAGAGTTTTACCGCTTCTTCGGGGTTGCCTAGAGCTAGGGCACTCAGTCCTGCGTAGTAGAGAGCGTCGTCGGCGAGAGGATCTTTAGGGAATTTGGCTGCCATTTCACGAAAAGCGGTAAGGGATTCCCCATGATTTCGTTCTTCGTAGTGGGTTTGGGCAATCTGAAAAGCGAGGGCGGGAGCGAGGGTACTGGTGGGAAAGCGAGCGAGAATTTTAGCGAACTCGGTACGGGCTTGGGCTCCAGTGAGTTCGCGCGATCGGAGGCGGGCTTCAATACCTGAGGCCATGGCTTGGGGAAGAAGAGGGGAGTTGGGAAACTGCTTTTCGAATTCAGCAAAGGCAATTACGGCGGCGGGATAGTCTCCGGTGCGAAGAAGGGAGCTGGCTCGGCGCAAAGTGGCTTCAGGTTGAAGAGAATCGGCGCCAGGAAGTTTAGCGACTTCCGCAAGGGCGGACCGACTGGCAGCGGAGTCACCTTTGGACTCGAGCATTCGCCCGCGTTCAAGGGCTAGGGCGGCGCGACGACTGCTTTCGGGATAACGTTTGGTAAAAACTTCTTCCAAACGGAGGAAAGAAGGGGGATCGGGTTGGCGGGCGGCGGATAGGGCGGCATTAAAAAGTGCATTTTCGGCGGAAGCGGAGTCGGGGGCAGTTTGAGCGGCCTGCTCCCAAAGGAAGGAGGCTTCGCTATGCTTGCCTTCTTGAGTAAGAAGATCTGCGAGGGCGGCGCGGCCTTGATAAATGATCTGGGGCGAAAGATTCTCACGGCTAAGTAGAGAACGGATTTGTTCACGAGCGGCCGGTTGTTGTCCTTGTTTAAGTAGAGCTTCCGCGAGGAGAAGTTGGGCTCCAGGAACCGCGGGGGAGTCTGGATAGGTTTTGATTAAAGTATCGAGATCGGCGGCAGCGGCTTCGGCGTTTCCTGCGTCGAGGGTGGTGGCAGCAAGGAGAAGGAGACCTGGTGCAAAGCGGCCGCGCTTCTCGTCGTCGCCTTCTCGTTCACGAATCGAGTCACGCAGGTGGAGGGTGGCGGTGGGGAGGGCTTGGGAGGCCTGGGAGGAGGAAAGGTACTCACGCACTGCGGTGAGATAGGTCTCGGGTTCGCCCCCTTGATCAAGTGCTTTTTCAAAATCGGTGGTGGCATCTGCGGGTTTGTCGCGGGCGCGGTCGATACGTCCTATGGCCATCCAGGCTTGGGCGAGAACGTCACGGGTAACGCCAGCTCCATCGGAGATGACTTTACGAAGAAGTTCGAGGGCCTCGTTGGGCTTGCCGCGGGTGGTGAGAATCTCGGCGTTCCAGTAGCGAGCTTCGGCTTGAACGGGGGCTGGGGTGTTTTCGGGGAAAGCGGCGAGTTCTTTTTCCGCTTCATCGGGTTGGCCTTCGGCAAGGAGAGCTTTGACAAGAAGGAGACGAGCAGAATCTTGGCCTGGTTCTTTGAGTATTTCTCGTAGCTCTTTGATTCCTAGGGAGCGTTCGTTTTGATTGAGATAAGCGGTGGCGAGGCCGAGTTTAATTTGGGAAGCGAGTGCAGGGGTGAGATCTTTCGATTTTAGCTCTTTCCAATTTGTGGCGGCTTCTTTCCAGCGACCGAGTTCGGAAAGAGAAGAGGCGCGAACGAGGCGGCATCGGATATCCAGTTCGGTGGGAGGGGTTTTTGGTAAGGCGGTGAGGGCTTCGTCGGGTCGGTGATCACTGAGGAGGGCTTCTGCGAGAAGAAGTTGAGCATAGGGCTGAGGGGTGGAGTTATTTTTGGTTAGATAGGTGCGCAATCGGGGGATGGCGTCTCGGCCCAGTCCGTCCTGGATCATGACCTCGGCGGTGCGGAGTTCTTTGGGC
>CANESK010000040.1 GCA_947441075.1 Verrucomicrobia subdivision 6 bacterium | reverse complement strand
GGTAGTAGAGGACAGGGTCGCCGAGTTTCATTTGGCGGAGGAAATTTCGGGCTTGGTAGTTGCGTACACCGTCCCAGACCACCTTTTTATCTTTGAGGAGTTGAGAGAAGGGGTAGGAAGAGGGTTCTTGTTTAACCAGCCAAGGGGACATCAAGAGCAGGGTTGAAGCATTACGGTCGGGCGTCAATGGATAACTACCCAAAGACACGTTGCCAGAGAAGTTGGCTTTATCTAGTCAGCGGAAGGGTGGGCGCTTGAAATTCAAAACTCGACCTGCCAGTCTTTAAGCATGGGAATCATCATTTCCAAATTCAAACGTGGGGCAAACGCCCCTGTAGGTGGAAGGCGATTTCCTATCGGCAAAATTATATTATTCTTATCTTTAGTTTCTTATGGATTCGCAGAAGAAGGCCATTGGGTCTATGAGGGTGGGTGGGTTTTCAAAAACGAAGACGCTACTGAGGGCGGAGCAATTAAACCAAACAAAGCAACAAATAGCACTTACAACAGGCAGAACGACACCTTGATTAAAGAAACATTGAGAAGTAAGGAAAGCAACGATTGGACTAGAACAAGAAATGGAATTAACACTCCTACATTCCACCCCTTCGGAATCTGTGGCCCATCTAAATCTCAATGCACTAAATAATGGTTCTGCCCATCGTGCCTCCAGAAGAAGGTGCAGCTCTTCAGTGCACTACTGGCCGTGACCTTCCTTGCGCCCCTGCCGCACCGACATTTCACGTTCACGATCTCCAAGGTGCTCCGCTCGTATTTTCGATTTCATCGCGGGCTCATTAAGGAACTTTACCGCATTGCCCACCGGGGCCTGGCCGAGTTCCAGCGCAACACGCCCTGGCTGCTAACGGGCTCTTCCTGTACAGCGGGCTTTTCCATGTGGTGTCAGACACGTGTCTGACATGTTGGCTTTATGGTTCCCCATGCGGGGGCGAATAGGTAAGGTGATGACATGCATCGCTTTCAGCGGAAGGGCGGGAAACTTTATGCGGAAGGAGTAAGCCTAAATGGTCTGGCGGACCGCTTTGGGACGCCACTTTATGTTTATTCAGCGGGAACTATTTCGGACCATTACCGGGGACTGCGTCAGGCGCTTCGGGCGGTGGATCCGCTGATTTGCTACTCCGTGAAGGCCAATAGTAATTTGGCCATTCTTTCTCTTTTGGCGCGATTGGGTAGCGGATTCGATGTGGTTAGTGGAGGAGAACTGGAACGAGTGCAACAAGCTGGAGGCCAACCCGCCAAGTGTGTTTTTGCTGGGGTGGGCAAGACGGATGAAGAGATTGAACTTGGTCTTCGCTATGGGGTGAAAGCTTTCCATGTGGAAAGTGAAGAAGAGATGGACCGGATTGCGATGGTGGCAGGTCGTAAGGCAAGACGCAGAGCCCCCATTGCCTTAAGGGTGAATCCGGATATTGCGGCGGGGGGGCACGCCAAAATTACCACGGGAACTTACGCAAATAAGTTTGGCATTCCTTTTGAGGAGGTGATTTCGATTTATCGAAGAGCAGGAAAGGATAGACGACTCTGCCTTCGTGGAGTGCAGATGCATATCGGCTCACAGATTACGCAGGGAGCTCCTTTTCGCGCTGCCGTCCGTAAAATGATCCCGTTGGTCAAGCAGCTCAGGAAAGAGCACGGCTTGGATTACTTCGACATAGGAGGGGGCGTGGGGATTGTTTACCAAGATGCTCTAGCGAGTGGTCGCCAAGGTTGGTGGAAGACGCGTCAGGCGCAAAAGGCGATTCCCTTGTCGGAGTATGCGGATTCGGTCGTGCCTTTATTGAAGAATCTCAAGATGAAGATTCTATTGGAACCTGGGCGATTCTTGGTCGGCAATGCAGGGGTGCTGGTGACAGAGGTTCTTTATCGCAAGAGAACAGGGCGGAAGAACTTTGTCATCGTGGATGCGGGCATGAATGATCTACTTCGGCCAGCCCTCTATGAGGCGTACCACCAGATTGAACCGTTGGGGAGTCCTCGGAGGGGAACGGTCTCGACCGATGTGGTCGGTCCAGTCTGTGAGTCGGGCGATGTTTTTTGCCACGATCGAGCTCTCTCACTAGTAGATCGAGGAGATCGGTTGGCGATTCTCAGCGCAGGGGCCTATGGTTTTTCGATGGCCTCCAACTACAACACACGACCTCGTCCCGCCGAGATTCTGGTCCAAGGAAATCGGGCGCGCGTGATTCGAACCCGTGAAAAAGTGGCCGATCTTTGGCGGGGAGAGAAGAAGTCATGAGCCGAAGGATTGCTTTCTGGAAGTTGGAAGGAGCGGGAAACGATTTCCTTGGTTTGGATGGTCGTCGTAAGCCCCTAGGATTGAGTCGGGAAAAGATTGCCGCTTGGTGTGATCGTCAACGAGGGGCAGGAGCCGACGGGGTGCTGGTGGTGGAGAAGCCACGCGGGCGAGGAGCTGATTTTCGGATGCGCTACTACAACGCGGATGGCGGAGAAGCAGAGATGTGTGGGAATGGGGCACGCTGTTTTGCTTTGCTAGCGAAAGAGGTTGCCGGAGGGCGCGGGCAGAGGTTGAGGGTTGAAACCAAGGCAGGGCTGATTCTTTTGGATCTGGTAGGTAAAGAGGTGAGGGTTTCGATGCCCGATCCTGGACTGCCCCGATTAGGTAAGGAGATCACGGCCGCAGGGCGCCGAGTAAAGTTGGACTTTTTGAACACGGGAGTACCGCATGTGGTGGAGTTTGTTCGATCGGTTGAAACGGCCGAAGTGGTCAAGAGTGGACGGGCGATTCGTCTCCACTCCGCTTTTGCTCCTTCTGGTACGAACGTGAACTTTGTCGCGGTGGGCCGAAAAAATAGGATCGAAGTGCGTACCTATGAGCGTGGGGTGGAGGCGGAGACGCTGGCCTGCGGAACGGGAGTAGTGGCTTCGTCAATTTTAGCCAATCTCCAACGTGGAGTGAAACCTCCCGTTAAGGTTTTGACCCGGGGCGGAGATGTTCTGACGGTGAACTTTACTTTAGAGAACGGGCGCCCGAGGAAAGTTACGCTGCAAGGTCCTGCACGAATCGTTTATGAAGGAGTCTTCTATGTTTGAAGGAACCTATACGGCGCTAGTTACCCCTTTCCGCAATGGACAGGTGGATGTGAAGGCTTTCGAATCGTTGATTGAGCGGCAAGTGGCGGCAGGGATTGAGGGAATCATTCCGATGGGCACGACAGGCGAGTCGCCGACCCTGAATATGCAGGAGCATGTCCGAGTGATTGAGTTGGCGGTGCAGTTTGCCAAAAAGAGGACGAAAGTGGTAGCGGGGACAGGATCGAACAGCACCACGGAGGCGATAGAGCTATCCACGGGAGCAAGCCAAGCCAAGGCGGATGCACTTCTTCTGGTCGCCCCGTATTATAACAAGCCGACTCCTGAGGGGATGTTTCAACATTTTCGGGCGATTGCCCAAGCCGTCGACTTACCGATCATGCTCTATAGCGTGCCGGGGCGTTGCGGGGTGGAGATTACGGTGGAAACGATCGGACGATTAGCGAAGGAGTGTCCGACGATCTGTGCGATCAAGGAGGCGGGAGGTAAGTCGGAGCGGGTAGATGCGATTCGAAAGGTGGTGCCTTCCACTTTCGAGGTGACAAGCGGGGATGACGGGCTGACGGTGGAGTTTATGAAACGCGGAGCGGTCGGGGTGGTCAGCGTGGCCTCGAATCTAATCCCTGCTGAGGTGAAGTCACTGGTGGATGCGGCCAGGAAAAAAGATTGGGCGAAGGCGGAGGAGTTACATGGAAAATATGCAGCGGTTTTCCGAGATTTATTTATCGAGAGCAACCCTGGACCGGTGAAGGCAGCGATGGCGGCGAAGGGTTGGCTGGCGGATGAACTGCGATTGCCCTTGGTACCGATGATGGAAGAAAACAGAAAAAAGCTTTTTGCGACTTTAAACCAGGCTGGGTTGACCTAATCTCAGCGTAGGACACCACGATGGCAACTAAACTAGTCATGGTCGGGGCAAAAGGAAGAATGGGGCAAGCCATTCTCGCCCTTGCGCGTCAGGATAAGGGCTTCGAGGTGGTGGGGGAGGCCGATCAGGGGGACGACATGGCGAAGGTGTTGGCAAAAGCACAGGTGGTCATCGATTTTAGTCATCGTTCGGCCACAGAATCGGTTCTGAAACAGGTCTGTGCCTTGAAGGTCGCCTACGTTTGCGGGACTACCGGCCACACCGAGGCGGAAGCAGGGATGATCGCGGCGGCGGCGCGCCAAGTTCCTTTGATTCTTTCCCCCAACTTTTCTCTTGGGGTGAATCTTCTTTTTTATCTTACGGAGCAGGCAGCCAAGGCACTGCCCGAGGGGTTTGATCCTGAGGTGATTGAGATTCATCACCGCCTGAAAAAGGATGCTCCCAGTGGAACCGCTAAGCGATTGGTTGAGATCTTAGCGGAAGCGCGTCGCACCAAAGCGGAGGTGGTAGCGAGGCACGGGCGTTCGGGGGAACCAGGAGAGCGATCCGAGGACGAGATTGGGGTTCACGCGGTTCGTGGTGGAGATGTGGTAGGAGATCACACCGTTTTGCTGGCGGGAGATGGGGAAAGAATCGAGCTAATCCACCGAGCCAGTTCTCGCGATGTCTTTGCTCGGGGAGCGTTGCGAGCGGCACATTGGCTAGTGGGCAAGCCCGCGAAGGCCTATCGCATGGTCGATGTCCTTGGTTTGAGCTGATGCGGGTCGGGATTGGGCTGGGATCGAATGTGGGGGATCGTTCGGCAGAATTGGCCAAGGCTCGCGGATGGTTGCGCGGTTTCGATCCTGGAGCGAAATTTAGTTCCGAAGTTGAGACGGATCCGGTGGATTGCTTGCCAGGTTCCCCATCTTTTCTCAATCAGGTTGCTGAGATTGTTTGGGGGGGACGTATTGGCGTTCTACTCGATCAAACCCAAAACTACGAACGATCGCGTGGCCGTAGAACTTTGCGATTACGAAACGAGCCGCGTCGGATGGATCTCGATCTGCTTTATGCGGGGGATATGAAGATGCGAACTTCTCGTTTAGAGCTTCCTCATCCGCGGATGGGGCAACGACGATTTGTCATGGAGCTGTTAGCTGAAATATGTCCAGAACGCAGGATAGCGGGTTTGCCTGGAACCGTTGGGGAAACGGCCTGCTGGTTGCGGGGGCAGAGAGGGATGTGATGTCGACAGGTCGATTAACTCCTGAGCAATTGCGAGGTTGGCCCAAGGGAAAATCTCTTTTAGCGCTGACGGCTTATGATTATCCACTGGCCCGAGTTTTAGATGAAGCGGGGGTCGATTTGATTCACGTGGGGGACAGCTTGGGCATGGTGGTTCTGGGGATGGTCGATACCACGGGAGTGACGATGGCGGATATGGTGCGGGCGACGGAAGCAGTGGCGCGGGGTAGAACGAGAGCGATGATCTCGGCCGATTTACCCATCGGATCTTATGAGACTGCGGAAGCTTGTGTCGAAAATTCGAAGCTCCTTTTACGGGCTGGTGCAGATGCGGTGAAGCCCGAGGGAGGAAAGGAGAGTCAGCCCCAGTGGAAAGCGCTTCAGCAGGCCAATATTCCGTGGATTGGCCATTTAGGGATGTTGCCGCAAAAGGTGCTGGAGGAGGGTGGATATAAGCGGAAGGGAAAAACGGTTGAGGAGGTTCAGCGGATGAAGGCGGATGCTCAGGCGATGGAAAGGGCAGGAGCTTGTGCGATCGTTTTGGAGTTGGTTACTGCAGAAGCGGCGGCAGAGGTGACCGCCGCCTTGCAAATTCCCACGATCGGGATTGGAGCGGGCAAGGGGACGACGGGGCAGATTCGGGTAAGCTATGATCTTATGGGACTGACTCCTTGGAATCGCCCAGGGTTTGTCAAAGAGGATCTGGGTTTTGCCCGCCAGATTACCGAAATGGTACAGGGGATTAGGAGAGGCGGGCGCGGCGAGCTTGGATAAAGGAGCGGACGGCTAAAATAATGTAGAGGATGGAAAAGCCTGCGTTGAGCGATTGGGTGATGATGGAGGCTGGTTTCTCGGCGGTGCCGTTGAATAGTTCGGGTAGATGAGAGAGCGCGCGAGCCGTCCCAAGAAAGGCAAGAAGGGCGATGAGTACTGCGACATGCATCACGTGCTTACGAAGAGATTCTTTACGCCCCAGAAGACCGAAAATAAGAAAGAGCACGCCAAAAACACAAGGGATGAGGGCGGTTTTGTGAACTGAACCTGTCAGAACAAAGCCAGAGATACCAAGAATGAGGTAAGCAAAACCGAAGACAATCGTTGTTGAGGACATCTTTTCTTTGTAGGGGGAAAATGCTTTTGGCACAGAAAAATAAAAAATATTCTTTTCTGTTGAGATTCTAAACCCACGCCCCTTTGATGGAATAAATCTATCCAGTCCTCTGGAGCCAGATAATCTCAAGGGACCACCATGAGATGTCTTCGACTTAACACTTTATGTGCCGTTGGTTTCCTAATTTCACTTGGAGCGAATTACATTTCTGGGGAAACCGTTACCACGGCCCTCACGAACAAATACAGTGCCGAGGTAGCTAAGTTTGGGCATCTGGTAGCTCCTGAGCCTGGGGGGATTCTTCTGGTGGGAAGTAGTACTTTCAGGCTCTGGACTAATGCGGTGACCGATCTCGCGCCTTTGCCTGTGACCAATCGTGCTTTCGGGGGGTCGCAAACATCCCACCAGCTGATGTTCTTTGAACAAGTCGTTCCGCCATGCCGTCCGCAACTGATCGTCTGGTACTGCGGGAGTAACGATATCAAAGGGAAAAAAGATCCTAATGAGGTGCTGGTTAGGACGGAGGAGTGGTTGGACAAGGTAAAGAAGTTGGATCCATCGATCCAAGTGTTACTGGTCTCGATTCATCGATGCCCTCAAAAGCGAAAGGATGGGCAAATTGAAGGGGTTGATGCGGTTAACCAAGGGTATCAAGAGCTAAGTAAAAAAAGGGAGGGGGTCTTTTATGTGGATGTGAACCCTGCCTTGGAGAACGCGAAGGGAGAATCCAAGGATGATCTTTATGTGGCGGATGGACTTCATTTAAACGTGGAGGGGTACCAGCAAATGGTCACGTTACTGAAACCTGCCATGGAGAAATATTGGAGAAAGAAAGAGATGAATCCATGAACGCTATCGCGAGAATGATTGGAAATCGCTGGACCGTATGTGCTCTTCTTTTTTTCGCCACCACGATCAACTATATCGATCGTCAGATTCTCTCCCTTCTCAAGCCGATCTTGGATGAGCAACTTCACTGGACAAATGCGGAATTTGGTTTGGTTAATTCTGCCTTCCAAGGAGCCTACGGGATTAGTTTACTTGGTTTCGGTTGGTTCATTGACCGTTTTGGCACAAAGATCGGTTACACCGTATCGATCGTAGCCTGGAGCGTGGCGGCTATGGCCCACGCCTTGGTGGGAAGTGTTGGTGGTTTTATCTGGGCAAGGGTGGCTCTGGGCTTAGGGGAGGGAGGAAACTTTCCTGCCGCGATTAAAACCGTTGCCCTCTGGTTTCCCAAGAAGGAAAGGGCACTTGCCACAAGTATCTTTAACTCAGGAACCAATGTAGGAGCGATTGTCGCGCCCGCGATTGTTCCTTGGATGGCATTCACCTGGGGATGGCAATCCGCTTTTATTGCGGCGGGTCTGGCTGGTTTCGTTTGGCTGTTTTTTTGGATCCCCTGGTTTCAGCTTCCCGAAAAGATGAAGGGGCTCACTTCCCAAGAGTTATCTTTGATTCGCAGTGATGAAGCGGCGGGAATTTCTGAAAGCAGTGCAAAAATACCATGGGGTAAGCTCTTGGGCTATCGGCAGACGTGGGCTTTCATTATTCCCAAGCTGCTTACCGATCCTGTCTGGTGGTTTTTTCTGATTTGGCTGCCTGACTTCTTTAAGCAGACCCGAGGACTCGATATTAAAAAAAGCTGGGTACTCCTTGTCATCATCTACTCGATTGTCACTGTTCTAAGTATTGCGGGGGGGTGGGTGACGGGTCATTTAGCGAAAATGGGTTGGTCGATGAATCGTGCAAGGAAAGGGGGAATGCTGCTCTTTGCTCTTTGTGTCGTTCCGATTCTTGCGGTGACAGGGGCTTCGGATTGGGGAACTGTCCTTTTGATCGGACTGGCAGGAGCCGCGCACCAGGCCTTTTCGGCGAACCTTTTTACGACCGTCTCCGACTCTTTTCCCAAACAGGCGGTGGCATCAGTCATTGGGATTGGGGGAATGGCGGGCGCTATCGGAGGAATGCTCTTTCCGATCGTCACCGGCATCTTGCTCGACTCCTACAAGGCGACTGGAAATGTTGCGGCAGGGTATGGGATCCTTTTTGCTTTCTGTGCGGGAGCCTACTTATTTTCCCTTCTTATTCTCCAGCTCCTGAATCCCAGGCTGGAACCTGTACACATCAAAACCGCATAAAAAACTGTGTCTATCAGCCGTCCTGGAATAGTTAGCAACTTAATAAGAAAGGCAACTCCTATGAAAAAACTAACTACACTTATCCTTTTCACCCTCATCGGAACATTCTTAAGCTTCGCCCAGGAGACCCCTGCACCTGCAAAGATGAAAAAGCTAGCCGTAACCAAAGCTGCGGCACCTACTAACGCCCCAACTAAAGCCGAGTAGTAATCTCGTCACTGGCTTTTGCGGGAGTCAGTAGTGATTTCCTGTAAGGAAATCTACAGAGGAATTAGCTCTACTAAATTCCACTCCTTTTGGATGGCCTAGGTGTCTTTAATATTTGCGATTTAGTTAGACCAACCAATGGTGCCACTGGTCCTATTTCGGGCGGCTCACGAATTTCAACCATTGTGGTAAGTCCAATTGGCTCTTCTCGATAGGACGAATCCAGCTATGTTACTTCGATGCGTGCCACTAATAAGCCAACCCGGAAGATGGTCAAGGGTTCACAAGTCAAGAACCCGGTCACTCAGACCGATTTCTTGCTGACCACTAAAATGGCGCAAAAGCTCTACGCGTCTGCCGCACAGGAACCGATTTACGACTATCACTGCCACCTATCACCTAAGGAGATCGCCGAGGATAAGAAGTGGGCTGATTTGTCGGAGGTTTGGCTAGGAGGAGACCACTACAAGTGGAGGGCAATGCGGGCCAATGGCATTCCCGAAACCCATATTACGGGTAAGGCCAGACCGTACGAAAAGTTTCTCGCCTACGCCCAAACCTTGCCGCGTTTGATTCGTAATCCTCTTTGGCACTGGACCCATTTGGAGCTAGATCGGTTTTTTGGGATCAAAGAAATCCTCAATGAGGAGAGTGCTCCGAAGATCTGGTCTAAGGCGAACGAAAAGCTGAAAAGCCTTTCGGCCCAGAAGATCCTCAAAGCTAATCGGGTTTCGGTCATCGGGACAACGGACGATCCCTGTGACGATTTAGCTTATCATCAGAAGATTCGTGCCAGTGGGATGGGAACGCGGGTTTATCCTGCTTTCCGGCCCGACAAAGCGTTGCAAGTGGAGCAACCTGCGCTTTTCCGTGAGTGGGTTTTTAAGTTGGAAAAGGCGACGAGATCTTCCTGTGCGACGTTTTCTGCCTTTCTGACTGCACTAGACAAACGGCACGAGTTTTTTCACGCGCAGGGCGGACGACTTTCAGATCACGGCCTAAATCATGCCTACGGCAAGGGAGGAAGTGAGGAAGATGCAGCACGAGTTTATGGGATGGCTTTAGAGGGCAGGCGAGTGGATCTGGCTGATATGGATGCGTATCGAGGATTCATGATGGTCTATTTTGGGGAGTTGGACGCCAAACGGGGTTGGGTGAAACAGTTGCACTTTGGAGCGCTGAGGAACGCCAATTCAAAGGGAGTAAAGGAGATTGGTCCTGATAGTGGCTTTGATTCGATTGGGGATTGGCCGCAGATCGATCGATTGGCGGGGTATATGGATGAGCTGGAGGGGCGTGGCAAATTACCCAAGATGGTGCTCTATAATTTGAATCCAGCGGACAACTACGCCGTGGCAACGTTGTGCGGGAACTATCAAGGGGGTGGGGTGAGGGGCAAGATTCAGTTCGGGAGCGGTTGGTGGTTTCTCGATCAACTGGAGGGAATGAAGTGGCAGATGAACGCGCTCTCGAGCTTGGGGCTCCTGGCTAACTTTGTTGGGATGATTACCGATTCACGAAGTTTCCTCAGCTATCCACGGCACGAATACTTCCGCAGGTTGCTCTGCCAGATCCTTGGAGAAGAGGTGGAGAACGGAACGTTGCCCAAGGATATGAAGCTGCTGGAGGGAATGGTCCGGGATATCTCTTATCGCAACGCCGTAGCCTATTTCGGAATGGAGGCGGGGAAGGTTTAAATCTGGTTTGTGGAGTGATGGCTCGGCCTTGTCCTGTTTTTCTAAGAAGGGCGGAGGGTAAAATTTAGAGGATTTCTGACGGTTCGATTACGAGGAGATCGGTGAAGTAGTCACGGTAGTAACCGCGATCTCGGGCGAGGAGACGCTCTGCGTGGCAACGCGCATGAGCACCGATAAGAAAATCGGGGAGGACACGTCGAGAAGTTCCTTTGCGGTTGAGGTATTGCAAATACATTGTCCCTGCCAGGTGGGAGGACTCGATGGAGGAGGGCACAAAAGTGATGCCCCAATCGGAAAGAAAAGTTCTTAGGTCATTATTTCTAAAAACAGGGGTGATTTCAGCCAAGACACACTCGCCCAGAATAAGGGATCCTGAGCGCATCGCCTGCCGAATGGATGCGGCAGAAGACTCAGCCCACTGAGGATCTTGGGTGATGACATCCAGAATGACGCTGGAATCGATCGCGGTCCTCAAGCGGCAGGATTTTCTCGTATGGTATTCAAATAAGATTTTACCGAAGCCCCGTTTGGAATTTGGCAACGCCCCTGCCAAGCGGAGACGGGATCAAGGGCGATTACTTTTTCTGCAACTATCTTTCCGTTTTCTTCATGGAAATTAAGAACCGTGCCAATCTTAAGCCCTAAACTATCTCGGATAGCTTTAGGAATGGTAACTTGCCCCTTTTCGGATACAGTAGAGTTCATACTTTTAAAGTATGAATTCTTACCAAATATGCAATACAATAGTTAATCCGTGCTCGCAGCATGCTCGCAGCATGCTGCGAGCACGGGAAAGGGTGCCAGGCATCGTAAATTGCGGTGTGTCCTAAGGATGGTTTTCGAGTAGGATAGTTGGGTTATGCAGATAGATCCTCTATTCGACCTTACGGGTGAAGTGGCGGTTGTGCTTGGTGGGACTGGAGGTCTCGGCGGGGCGATGGCGCAGGGCTTGGCACAAGCCGGTGCCAAGGTTGCCATTTTAGGCAGAAACAAGGAGAGGGGTGAGGCCAAGGCCAAGGAACTTTCCAAGCATGGGCAGGCTATTTTCTTGTCGGTTGACGCTTTGGATCAGAAAGGTCTCGAGCACGCCGAGCAGAGAGTGGAAAAAGAGCTCGGGCCGACCACCATCTTAGTAAATGCGGCTGGAGGAAACCAACCGGCGGCAGTAGTCACTCCCGAGAATCCAATGACAACACTCGCCCTCTCCGCTTGGAAGGAGAACTTCGATCTCAATCTTGTTGGAGGAGCTCTTTTGCCGTGTCAGGTCTTCGGCGCGGGAATGCTCAAGCGGAAAAAGGGAAGCATCATCAATATCGCGAGCGTCTCCGCCCATATTCCACTTTCCAAGGTGGTGGCGTACTCTGCCGCCAAAGCCGCGGTGATCAGTTTGAGCCAGTTTCTCGCGAGGGAATGGGCTCCCCACGGAATACGGGTCAACACCATCACTCCAGGTTTCTTTCCGGCCGAACAAAACAGGAAGCTTCTCTTTAAGGATGACGGCACGCCAACCGATCGGGCTAAATCGATCATGGGGCATACCCCCATGGGCCGTTTCGGTGAGCCGAATGAGTTGATCGGGGCAGCGGTCTTTCTGGCTAGCCCGAAGGCGAGTGGATTTGTGACTGGGATCGATCTTCGGGTGGATGGCGGTTTCCTTTCCCAGACGATCTGATGGCCGAGAAATCCCTTTCTCCTGAGGAGGTGAAACAAATCCTTAAGGCAGGCTTGCCTCAGGATGAATTCAAGAATCGAAAAGTTCTGCTGATCGTTCCCGATCATACCCGTACGGCTCCAGTCGGACAGGTGTTCAAGGAGGTGCACGCCTCGTTAGGCTCGGTAGCAAAACAGATCGATGTGATGGTGGCACTGGGAACCCATCCGCCGATGAGTCAGGAGGCGATTTGTCACCGACTGGATCTGACTCTGGCAGAAAAGGAGAAGTCTTATCCCAAGGTTCAACTTCTCAATCATGCCTGGGATGATGATCAGGCCTTGGTCGAGATCGGGAAAATTCCTTCTAGCGAAATCCGGGATCTGACCGGTGGACTCTTTGAGATGGAGGTGAAGGTTCGGATCAATCGCGTGGCGTTGGAGTATAACGAGCTGGTGATACTGGGGCCGACCTTTCCTCATGAAGTCGTCGGATTTTCAGGGGGCAACAAATACCTTTTTCCAGGGATCAGCGGTCCCGAGGTTCTGAACTTCTTTCACTGGTTGGGAGCGGTGGTCACCAATCCAGGAATCATTGGGAAAAAGTGGACCCCCGTTCGTAAGGTGGTCGACCGGGCGGCAGCTTTGGTCAAGACGCGGAAATGGTGTGTCTCAATGGTGGTGCGAGGCGATGCCTCTTTGGCGGGCTTATTTGTGGGTACACCTGAATCCGCTTGGGAGAAGGCGGCCGATCTTTCGGCACAACTCCACATCATCCGTAAAAAGAAGCCGTTTCGACAGATCTTATCCTGCGCCCCTGCGATGTATGACGAACTGTGGGTGGCAGGGAAGTGCATGTACAAACTAGAACCAGTTTTGGCCGAGGGCGGGGAGCTGATTATTTACGCTCCGCATCTGACGGAAGTATCGATCACGCACGGGAAGTTAATCCGTCGGCTCGGGTATCACTGCCGAGACTATTTTTTGAAGCAGTGGGACAAGTTTAAGGATGAGTCCTGGGGAGTACTAGCCCACTCCACCCATGTCTATGGTGGCGGAACCTATGAGAACGGTGTGGAGAAGCCGAGAGCCCGGGTGGTTTTAGCAACCGGAATACCAGAAAAAGTTTGTCGCGAGATTAATCTTGGTTATCGGGACCTTAAAACAATTCGAAAGGAAGACTTTGCGAATCGTGAAGAGGAGGGGATTTTGCTGGTTCCGAAGGCTGGGGAGAATCTGTATCGCCTTGAGAATGAACATTCTGCTTAACAAAAATAGTTTTTCCCCTTAAGTTGTTCTTCATTCATGAGTACTAAAATGAAGGTTAAACCCGATGGAGCGCTCGATTTCCTTTCGCTCGGGGCTTTAGTGCATCGGTTGGATCCTGGAATCATTCCTTTTCGCAAAGCGACCGAGTGTCAAATTCACGTCAGCGGGGGTGAATTTAATGTGGCGGCGAATCTGGCCGACTGCTTCGGCATGCAAACGGGGTTGGCTTCGGCGATGGTGGAGTATCCGATTGGTGACCTGATTGCCGAGCGGGTACGGGCGATGGGGGTAAAACCGTTTTACAAGAGGTTCAAGCATGACGGGGTAAACGGCCCAAATATGGCGGCGGTTTACAGTGATCGCGGTCATGGGGTGCGTGCTCCAGTGGTGTTTTACAATCGGTGCAATGAAGCGGCCGGCTTACTCAAGCCAGGAGATTTTGATTGGAAGAAGATTTTTGCGGGTGGAGTGCGCTGGTTTCACAGTGGGGGGATTTTCGCAGCTCTTTCGACCACCACCCCTGAGCTGATTGTCGAAGCGATGCAGGCGGCCAAGGCGGCAGGGGCGGTGACCTCGTTTGATCTTAACTACCGAGCGAAGCTCTGGAATATTCACGGTGGGCACGACCGGGCGGTGGCGATTCTCGATAAGATTGTCAAACACGTGGACGTATTGGTGGGGAATGAGGAGGATTTGCAGTTGGGCCTGGGCATTCCTGGCCCTGACGTGCATGCGAAATCGAAAATCGATCCAAGCGCCTTCTTGAGCATGATTAAAAATGTCATTAAGAAACATCCCCACGTGCAGGCGGTGGCGACTACCCTGCGAGAAGTCCATACTACGAACCACCATAGTTGGAGCGCGGTGGCTTGGGTGAATGGAGAGACCCATCAGGCGCCGACTTGTGAACTGCAGGTGATCGATCGGGTGGGAGGCGGAGATGGTTTTGCGGGTGGTTTTATTTACGGGCTACTTTCTGGGTTGGAAGCGGCCGAGGCGGTTAAGCTGGGCTGGGCTCACGGAGCCCTACTGACGACGTTCCCTGGAGATACCACCATGGCGACATTGGATCAGGTGAAGGCTTTTGCGCAGGGCGGATCGGCCCGTATTCAAAGATAATTTATGTCAAACGAACCCCAAGGTGATATCGCCCTTATCGGGCTGGCCGTCATGGGCCAAAACATTATTCTGAACATGAATGACCACGGCTACACCGTGGTGGCTTTTAATCGTACCGTCTCCAAGGTGGACGATTTCCTCGCGAACCAAGCGAAGGGCACGAAAGTGCTGGGAGCCCACTCGATTCAGGAGATGGTCTCGATGTTGAAGAGGCCGCGGAGGGTGATGCTCTTGGTAAAGGCGGGCAAACCGGTGGATGATTTTAATCAAGAGGTCATGCCATTCTTGGAAAAAGGGGATATTATTATCGACGGCGGTAACTCGCTTTTTGAGGAT